>MGYG01000042.1:0-33329 GCA_001801635.1 Gammaproteobacteria bacterium RIFCSPHIGHO2_12_FULL_43_28 | reverse complement strand
CCTGGATGCCAGCTAAAAACGCGCTGGCATGACATGATATTCTATAAACACGCTGGCATGACATGATATTCTAAAAGCGCGCTGGCATGACATGATATTCTAAAAGCGCGCTGGCATGACATGATATTCTAAAAACGCGCTGGCATGACATGATATTCTAAAAGCGCGCTGGTATGACAGTACATTCTACTGGCATGACATTAAAAAAATCCGGGTAATGCATTAATTGAATGAGAATTAGTAAACGAGGTGAGTGATGCCAGTCACTGCCCCTGCTGGATCCGTCTAATTAAACCAGTCAACACCTTACCTGGGCCAATTTCTTCAAAAGTTGTTTCGCCTTGCGCGAGCAGATATTCAATACTTTGTGTCCATTTGACAGGATGTGTGATTTGCTGGGCAAGCAAAGCTGACACGTGATTTTCCGGATAAGGTTTCGCATTAACATTCGCAATGACGGTGATGTTAGGTGTCAAAAATGTAAATTGTTGCAAATAGTCGGTAAACGTATTCTGTGCAGTCTGCATGTATGGTGAATGAAACGCGCCACTGACATTGAGCGGGACATAGCGTTTTGCACCGGCTGCTTCAAATAACGGTTTTGCATTTTTAATATCTTCTTTGAAACCCGTTACCACGATTTGCGTATGTGAGTTGTAATTCGCGACGCTAATCGTACTCAGTTGATTTTGTGTAATGACAGTTTGAATAGCATCACCGTCTAAACCAATCACCGCTGCCATAGCGCCGCCGCTCGCTTGACTCATTAATTCGCCGCGTTTTTTAACAAGCTTTAATCCTGTTTCAAAGTTAAAGACATTGGCGGCAAAAAGCGCGCTGTATTCGCCCAAGCTGTGACCAGCCACAAACTTAGGCGTGACATCTGTTTCTCGCATCTTTTTTAGATAGGCCAAGGAGTTAACAACGTAGAGTGCTGGCTGAGTAAATTCTGTTCGATTTAAATCATCGCTTTGATCATCAAGGCATAATTTTTCAATAGAATAGCCAAGAATCTCATTTGCTTTTTGAATGTGCTCAGGAAAAAGTGGGAATAAATCATCGCCCATGCCGCGTATTTGTGAGCCTTGACCAGGGAAAATATAGGTTGTCATGATAGATTTCTCGATACGGTTGTAATGATTTTTAAGCTCTAGTAAAGTGCGAATATCATAAGCCATCTTTTAAAAAAACTAAAGACGAGCAGCGTATGTGGTTCACAAAGGCATGGGATTTTACCTCTTCGGTAGTCGTATCAGCAGGTCGAATGTTTTATTCAATCGGTCAAACCTACTTTGGCCAGAAGCACGCTGGTAAGTATTTCTTTGGAAGTCAAAATCACCCTGCATCAACCACGTTTGCCGTGCTTGGCATGTTGGGTGATTTAGGTGTGCAAACAGTGATTAAAATGCCCACTATTTGTCGCATGATGGGGCCTAATCGTGAGCCGCAACCAGAGCAACCCCGTCCTGAAACCCGCATGGGAAACATAGTTTATCAAAGCTTGCTTGCGAGCAGCACGGTTAACGGTGCGTTTTATCTGTTACTTGCCTATTTCGGTGCGCTTACCTTGAGTGACTTAATTGCTGAATTGGCGGATGAAAATGTACATGATAAGGATTGGGAAAAAATCACCATTCACATGGCGGCGTTGACTGTGTTGTTTTCAGCGTATCGCAGTTATAGAAATATTAATCATTTCAATTTCAAGCATACTGTCAGAAAAATCGTGCATGCCGTTGAAACTGGCGATTATGAAATTGATAAAGTAGCGCTGGCAAAAAGCTTAAGTGTCTCACTGTTAAATACCTTGGCGATTCCCGCATTAACGACATTCTGGGTGAGTTCTGCATTAATAAAAATCCCATATGCCTATAAAATTGGGACTGCTGGCAAAGATATATTATTAACGTTTGCGGGTGTGTCAGGGCTTGTTACTACCAGTATCAACACTATACCGACAGTGTATGATTATTTTACCAAGAAACACCCTGTTTACCATCATTCACAACTTTCACATGCAGTATGTTATGCGGCTGTTTTTGCAGGCACGCTTGATGCATCGAATGCAGCTATATTCATGCTGATTAGTATGATTGAGTTTACGAATGCAGATGGGTTTAAACCCTATGGCTCTTCTTTGGGTCTTGCCGTTCCGGCCGCAGTTAGTGCGGGCATTACTTATGCACTTTGTACGGTTTATTCGGGTCATCTTGATACATTGCAGGATATCCATCTCATGCAAACAGAAGACATGCTTCCTTTGCTTAGAGAGGATGTTGCGCATTACGGAACGATTAACGAAACGAATCAAGATGCGCATCCTTATTCGGAAATAATCACGTGGCCAGAAAGGAGTGATCGCAACCGTTTAGATAAACAGTCCAGTAGCCATCAGTCATCGCAAATAACGTCACAACACACGCTATTTGCAAAATCTAAATCGTATGAGGATTTGGGTGATGTCGCTCAATCATCCCAGTTTAACGCGCCACCTGTTTGATATTCAGTGACTCTGGTTTCAAAAAAGTTTTTCTCTTTTTTAAGATCAATCAATTCACTCATCCATGGGAATGGATTAGCAGCACCCGGATATTGTTGATCCAAACCAATTTGCGCGCAGCGTCTATTAGCAATGAATTGCAAATAATCTCTAAACATTTCAGCATTCAATCCCAAAATGCCGCGTGGCATGGTATCTACAGCATACGTATATTCCAGTTCGACGCCTTCCCTGATCATACTGATGGCTTCTTGTTTGAAAGCATCTGTCCAAAGATGTGGATTTTCAACCTTGATTTGATTAATGACATCAATGCCAAAATTTAAATGCATGGATTCATCACGCAAAATATATTGGAATTGCTCAGCTGTGCCAGTCATTTTATTACGTCGACCCATGGAAAGTATTTGAGTAAAGCCAACGTAAAAGAAAATCCCTTCAAATACCACGTAAAAGGCGATCAAATCGCGTAGTAAACGCTGATCATTTTCAATCGTGCCGGTTTTAAAGGTTGGATCACCCAAGCTTTGCGTGTATTTAAGTGACCACGCTGCTTTTTTGGCAACGGCAGGAATTTCACGATACATATTAAAGACTTCAGCTTCGTCCATTCCTAAACTTTCAATCACGTATTGATAAGCATGTGTATGCAGCGCTTCTTCAAAGGCTTGCCGCAATAAATATTGACGACATTCAGGATTCGTGATGTGACGATAAACAGCGAGCACCAAGTTATTTGCAACCAATGAATCGGCGGTTGAGAAAAAGCCGAGATTACGCTTGATGATGGTGCGTTCATCTTCAGTCAAGCCTGTCGCATCTCGCCACAGGGCGACATCTGCTGACATATTAATTTCATTTGGCATCCAGTGATTGGCGCAGGCATCTAAATATTTTTTCCATGCCCATTGATATTTGAAGGGAACAAGCTGATTAAGATCAGCTTTACAGTTAATCATTTTTTTATCGTCGACTTGAATACGGGCTGCACCCATTTCAAATTCAAGTCCAGTGGCACCACCTAATTGTTCTGCTGGTGTAGACATGTGTTATTCTCCCTTAATAATAGTGTCATAGCGAAAAGGCAGTTAACACCGGTGAAGCAATCCAATGAAATATGTCCGTGGATTGCTTCGCTGCGCTCGCAATGACGCCACTCAGTGATGAGTCGGTTAATCGTTATTGACATGCTTCACAGGTTGGATCAGTGATTAAGCATGCTTTAGGTTCGCTTGGTTCAATTTTCACTGCATTTAAGGCGCGATTATCGACGGTTGCTTTTTCTGCATCGGTTGCACCTAAGCTACGCAAGTAATACGTGGTTTTTAAGCCGCGCTTCCATGCATGACGATAGAGTTGATCTAGTTTTTTACCCGAAGCTTGTGCCATGTAAAGATTGAGTGATTGTGCTTGATCAATCCATTTTTGGCGGCGGGAAGCAGCGTCCACTAACCAAATCGGATCAACTTCAAATGCGGTTGCATAGAGTTGTTTGAGTATTTCCGGCATGCGGCTAATTTTTGCGACGCTGCCATTATAATATTTAAGATCATTCACCATGACTTCATCCCACAATTTTTCTGCTTTCAAATCAGCGACAAGGTAGGGATTGATAACAGTGAATTCACCGGAGAGGTTCGACTTCACAAATAAATTTTGATAAGTCGGTTCAATCGATTGTGAAACACCGCAAATATTGGAAATGGTGGCGGTTGGCGCAATGGCTAGTACGTTTGAGTTACGCATACCAACGGTTTTAACGCGCTCACGTAAGCTTGACCAATCAAGCGTTTGGGATTGATCCGCTTCAAGATAAGCGCCGCGGTTTTCTGCAAGTAATTTAATGGAATCAATTGGCAGGATGCCTTTGCTCCAAAGTGATCCATTGAATGTACTGTAGGTGCCGCGTTCTTCAGCAAGCTGTGTCGATGCCTCGATAGCGTAATAGCTAATGATTTCCATGGTTTCATCAGCAAATTTCACGGCTGCGTCTGAAGCGTAAGGCGTGCGCAATTTATAAAGCGCATCCTGGAAACCCATCATGCCCATCCCAACAGGACGATGTTTTAAGTTAGAATTTTTCGCTTGCGGGACAGAGTAGTAATTGATATCGATAACATTATCGAGCATACGTAATGCGGTGTGTACGGTACGTCGTAGTTTCTCTTTATCTAAAGCAGCGTCAGTCATGTGTGCAATGAGGTTAACACTGCCTAAGTTACAAACCGCGATTTCATCGTTTGACGTGTTAAGCGTAATTTCCGTGCAAAGATTTGAACTGTGTACTACGCCAACATGTTGTTGTGGGGAACGCAAATTGCAAACGTCTTTGAAGGTTACCCAAGGGTGGCCCGTTTCAAATAACATGGAAAGCATTTTTCGCCACAGGCTGAGCGCTGGGAGTTTCTTGACATTTCTAATTTCACCGCGCACTGCTTTTGCTTCATAAGCAATATAAGCGGTTTCAAATGCTTTACCGTATAAATCATGCAAATCAGGGGTTTCATCGGGTGAAAAGAGTGTCCAGTCTTTATTTTCTTCAACACGTTTCATGAATAAGTCTGGAATCCAGTTGGCTGTATTCATATCGTGTGTTCTTCTGCGCTCATCCCCTGTGTTTTTACGTAATTCCAAAAATTCTTCAATATCTTTATGCCAGGTTTCAAGATACGCGCAAACAGCACCTTTTCGTTTGCCGCCTTGATTGACAGCAACCGTGGATGCATTCATAACATTCATGAAAGGAATAACACCGAGTGATTTACCATTTGTGCCTTTAATGCGTGCACCTAGGGCGCGCACATTGGTCCAGTCGTTACCTAAACCGCCAGCATATTTGGATAATAAGGCATTATCTTTAATGGCGCCGTAAATGCCGTCTAAATCATCTGGAACAGTGGTTAAATAACAGCTGGATAATTGTGGGCGCAACGTGCCTGAATTAAATAAGGTTGGGGTTGAACTCATGAAATCAAAGGAAGAAAGCAGATTGTAAAATTCAATGGCTCGCTTTTCTTTCTCTTTTTCTCTCATTGCAAGACCCATCGCAACACGCATGAAAAATGCTTGCGGCAATTCAAAGCGTGTATTTTCCCAGTGAATAAAATAGCGATCGTACAGTGTCTGTAAACCAAGGTACGTAAATTGCAAATCACGTTCTGGTTTGATGGCAGCGCTTAACTTGGCAAGATCAAATGTTTTTAAGGCTGGATCCAGTAATTCGTGCTTGATCCCTGCATCAAGATAAGCACGCAGGTAATCAGTGTATGCGTTGGTGTGATCAAGTGGTAACGCTAAAAATTGATAAGCTTCGCTGCGCAAATCATTCAGTAGTAGGCGTGCTGCAACATAACTGTAGTTAGGTTCTTTTTCAATTAAGATGCGCGCTGACATGACCAGTGCTTTATTGACTTCACTGACAGGTACGCGATCAAATAAATTGCGCTTGGTATCTTCAATAATAAGTTTGGCGGAAACATCGGTTAAACCGCTGCAAGCATGCTCAACTTGCGCATTAAGTGCTACAAAATCGAGTGGTTTGATGCTGCCATCAGCGTGTGTGACGTTTAACGTTGGTACTGTAGTTTGCGCTTTTTCACTGGCTTTTTGTGTTTGTTCACGCGCACGACGGCGTTCTTCACGATAGAGCACGTAGGCTTTTGCTACTTTATATTCGCCAGCACGCATGAGGGCGAGTTCTACCTGATCTTGGATTTCTTCGATGTGGATGGTGCCGCCACTTTGTAAACGGCGAGCAAAGATGTCAGCTATTCTTTGACTCAAGGCGGATACTTTATCGTAAATACGACTTGAACTGATGGCCGTATCTCCCTCGACGGCCAAAAATGCCTTAGTCATGGCAACGGCGATTTTATTGGCGTCGAAGGGGGTTACGGTGCCATTACGGCGAATAACCTTGATGTGTCCCGGCGCTGTTTGCGCGATATCAAATTGGGGTGGGCGAGTAATCTGTGATGTTGTCTGGATGTCCATGTTCTCTTTTCTCCGAACGAAAATCAAGTAATTCAAGGGTGTCAAGTTGTCTCGGCGACTTGTGGTCACAATACGTTTAAAACACTATATATGGTAGTTTTGTTAGTGTCATGAATACAAGATAAAGGATATTGAAAAAGATGGCAAGAGGAGAAAAACGCATTCTTCCATTTATTTTTCGAGGTGTATTTTTGTTTGCTAATTAGGGTCTCTTTGATAATTGGATTCGCAAGACAGGCCCTAATTGTTAGCACTAAAACTGGGTAATTTTCTCAAATCATAGGGTAGTTGACCCGTATTAGTAGTTGGCTTTTTATTAAACAAAGAGTGTGATCTTAAATTGATTGCACAGTTTTCGCTAATCGGGTGAGCGCCGTGATTGCGAACATGCTGCAACATCCCATCAAATGTTTTCATTTTGTCAGCAAGTGGTGGAGGGGTGAGGAAAGCTTTATCGAAGGTGGATTTACCATTGGTTGCAAAACCACCGGCAGCGTTTGTCCAGATAAAAGCTTGTACTAGCGCATTTGGGCTGCTGTCAGAAGAAACAAAAGCGATGTTTGGTCGTTTGACGATGCCTTTTGCAATGTTTTCAAGACTGCTGGCTGCCAAGACATTGCCTACGAATAAAAGTAGAGCGGCAGGAATTTGCTTAGGATGATAGTAAAGATGCTTTGCAGTGTCAACGAATACAGAACGTAAATCATAGGCTGAGGTGGAATAAAGAAAACCAGAAGAGAGTCCTGGAATACTGCCTAATCCACGTTGCAGCCAGGGGTTCCAATCGCTCAAGTCACCGCCTGAGATGAATCCTTTGAGGGTACCAAGACCATCAACCCCTTTTTGCATGAACGTCAAGCCAGGTATGATGAGCATAATGGCAGCGGCGCTTAAATCGCACGCCGTTAAAAAGCCATTTAGGAAGGTTTCAAACTTGCCAGGATCCGTGAGTAAATCAGGGTTACTTTTTGCATATTCTTCTAGTGCGTTTGCAAGCTCGATAATAATCTCATTAACATCGCTTGGTTCGGTAGCGGCTTCTTTATTTAATTTACGCAGTACCTCTTCAGTGGACGCTAGATACAGCAAGTTAACTTTTTCTTTATGAGACGGATTAAGATGATCTAATTGATGAACAAATTCTTTTTGTATGGTAATGGATTCGTCAAAATAATTTTTAATGCGATTGAGAAAACTCACTGTACCAACGTAGCGGGTAGCGACTAAAACACCGAAATTTAATAGTGCGGCGCCACCGGCTAATAGTTCACCCAGGAACGTGCCCGGAAAAAAATGAAAGGCAGCGTAGGCGACGGCCGAAGCACCGATTGCGCCGCCAATCCCGAATAATATATACGTGATATTGCTCATGGGTTGCAGCCGGAATCCTTTGATATTCAACCAGAAGGTTTGAAACGATAAAGGGAAAAATAAGCGATTCATGATGGTGTTAATGCCAAGTGATGAAGCGGCATTAGCTAGTGAGTGCGTGAGTTTCATAGGGGATAGGGAGCGCCACCATGAGGCTTGTACGATATCTTTCGGCTCAGCCCCAGTGGGTGCAACAAATGCGTTTATCACCGAGGGTGCTGCAGCAACTAATGCAAGCGCCAGCATAGGTATGCTTTTAAGCTGGCGTAAGCCAAAAGCGAACCAGCTTTCAGGTTCGGTGCTTGGTTTAAGCGTTGGATCCAGGTCTTCCGCTTTGGCGAGTAATTCATCTTCTGGGTCAAAATCTTCCTTGGGGTCATTCAAAAAGGACGGATCATCGTGAGTTGGCATATCCTCAAAGGTGATATGGATGTCGTTATCTTGCCCTTTGCTTTCATCACTTGGGTAAGTGCTGTTATCGAGTGGACTGGCAAAGTAAACACGGGATTTTTTACTTTCCACGGATGAGCGAGCGGATGACATAACAAAATTCCTATTATTTCATTTAGTTAGAATTAGGGTTAATTTATTCGTATCTTGGGAGGGTTATTTTAAAACAACTCTACGAAAAATGCCATCCAACTTGTAGGATATCATCCATAGTGGTACTAGCACTCAGATTTTGCCAAATCAATCAATGATATTTGACAGGTGGGTGCGCCCCTCATACAATGCGCCCCATGATAGAGAAGTTAATACCCGAGCAAATCGATCCCTTTCGCTACGCAGAGCAGAGTTTGCGCCTATCTGGCGTGGTTCGCCTCGCAGATATGCCGCGCCTTGCAGAAAATGCTGAAAAGGGCGGGGCCGTGACGGCGGAGCTCGCCTTTGGCCGCGATGAGCAGGGCGTCACCTATTTAAAGGGCCACCTTAAAACCCAGCTCACTTTGACCTGCCAACGTTGTATGGAACCCTTTACTTATGCGATAATGTCCGACTTTGTCCTTGGTATAGTGAATAGCCTGGATGAAGTTGATGCCTTACCAGGGCACTATGAGCCGGCACTCGTTAAAGAAGGAAGTCTTGCGCTCAAGGATTTGATTGAAGATGAAGTTATTTTGAATTTACCAATTATACCACGGCATGCGCCTCATGATTGTAAAGTCAAAATGCCTTTATCGACGGTAAGTGGAGAGGCGGATAAAGCCGAAAATCCATTTCAGGTGTTGGCATCGCTAAAGCACAAACAAAAGTAGTATTTTTTTAGGTGGGGAGTTTATAAATGGCTGTTCAAAAATCACGTGTCACTCGATCAAGACGTGGCATGCGCCGTGCACATGATGCATTAAGTGGGCCAACCTTGGCTGTCGATAAGACAACGGGTGAAACGCATCGTAGACATCATGTAAGCCCAGATGGTTATTATAAAGGTCGCCAGGTAGTTGAGGCGGCAACCGTTGCTGACGATAGCGACGAAGAGTAAACCGATTGACTGCAATCATTACGATAGCAATTGATGCGATGGGTGGCGATTACGGTCCCTCCGTAACGCTGCCCGCTGCGCTGCAAGTGTTAGCGCTGCATCCCCAGCTTCATTTGATTTTGGTGGGTAATGAAGATGAATTGCGCGGTATGCTTGCTTCTTACCGTTACGATACCGCAAGGCTTTCCATACACCATGCAACACAAAAAGTTGAAATGGATGAATTGCCATCGCATGCGCTGCGTAACAAAAAAGATTCTTCCATGCGCCTTGCGATTAACCTTGTTAAAGAGGGAAGCGCGCAAGCTTGTGTGAGCGCTGGTAATACCGGAGCGTTGATGGCAACTGCTCGTTTTGTCTTGAAAACCTTGCCTGGTATTGATAGGCCGGCGATTATTTCCACCTTCCCGACGTATGATCCCAATAAAAATGCGCGTGTACTGGATTTGGGTGCAAACGTTGATTCAAGCGCTGAAAATCTGCTGCAATTTGCGGTCATGGGGTCTGTATTAGCATCGGCTGTCGATAATATTAAAAACCCAAGCGTTTATTTGCTAAATATCGGTGAAGAAGAAATCAAAGGTAATGAGCAAGTCAAAAAAACGGCCCAATGGCTATCAGATGCAAAAATTATTAATTATGCTGGCTACATCGAAGGGGATGCACTTTTTCAAGGTGAGGCAGATGTGATTGTGTGCGATGGTTTTGTTGGTAATGTTGCACTCAAAACCACCGAAGGCGTTGCGATTTTTATCGCAAAATTAATGAAAAACGCATTTATGCGTAATTGGCTAACCAAATTAGTTGGCCTGCTAGTTAAACCCATTTTAAAGCCCGTTGCAAAACGCGTTGATCCAGCCCGCTATAACGGCGCAAGCTTGATTGGTTTGCAGGGAACTGTCATCAAGAGTCATGGTGGTGCTTCTATTTACGGTTTTGCGAATGCAATTAAAGAAGCCATGATAGAAGCAGAAAAAAATGTACCAGAACGCATCAAACACCAAGTCGAAGCTTTATTAAAGTCATCATCCCCTTCATCAGATGAGTGATCTCTCATGATTTACAGTAAAATTTTAGGTACGGGGAGTTATCTTCCTAAACGCATTCTTACCAATGCTGATTTAGAAAAAATGGTGGATACCACGGATGCGTGGATTGTTGAGCGCACAGGCATCAAACAACGTCATCTTGCAGCGCCTGATGAAAATGCAGTGACCTTGGCAGAAGAAGCTGGTCGTGCGGCCTTAGATGCCGCGGGAGTGAAACCGGCTGAGATTGAAATGATTATTGTTGCTTCAACAACGCCGCAGATGGTTTTCCCAAGTACTGCTTGCTTATTACAAGATCGTTTTGGCATTGCGGGTTGTCCTGCTTTTGATTTAAATGCCACGGCTTGTGCTGGTTTTATGTATGGTTTTAGTATTGCTGATCAGTACATCAAGACGGGCGCCATTAAAAATGCGTTAGTCATTGGTAGTGAGCTCATGTCACGCATCGTGGATTGGAATGATCGCAGTACGTGCGTTTTGTTTGGTGATGGTGCGGGTGCCGTGGTATTGGGTGCGAGCTCTGAACCTCACGTGTTATCGACGCATTTGCACGCGGATGGAACGCATAAAGATGTGTTGTATCTTCCATTGGGAACGAGTAAAACACCTAGCCTTGAAACGGTCAAAATGACAGGGAATGCGTTATTTAAATTAGCGGTCAATAAATTGGGCGACCTTTTTGATGAAACGCTAGCGGCCAATCATATCCAAAAAAGTGAAGTCGATTGGTTGGTGCCGCATCAGGCGAATATTCGCATTATTCAGGCGATGGCGAAAAAGCTGTCGCTGCCCATGGACCGTGTCACGATTACTCTAGATAAACAAGGTAATACATCAAGTGCTTCCATTCCACTCGCGTTGGATGCAGCCGTGCGCGATGGGCGAATCAAACGTGGACAATTATTAATGATGGAAGGATTTGGCGGTGGACTTGCCTGGGGTTCTGCACTAGTCAGGTATTAAAAAGAGGTTGATAGCATGTTTCGCAATGACATTTTTAAAGATAAGGTGGCCCTTGTGACAGGTGCGAGCCGCGGCATTGGTCAGGGGATTGCACTTGCACTGGGTCGTGAAGGCGCGACAGTGATTGGGACTTCGACCACGCAGGAAGGGGCGGCTCGTATTACTGAGATCTTTAACAATGAAGGTATTGCTGGTAGGGGGATGGTTCTTAACGTCACAGCGCCTGAATCAATCGATGTATTGCTCGCTGCGATCAAAACGCATTACGGCGTCATTAGCATTTTGGTGAATAACGCAGCGATTACCCAGGATAATATTTTCTTGCGTATGAAAGAAGATGAATGGTCCAAGGTCATCGAAACAAACCTTAATTCAGTGTATAGGCTCACCAAAGCCTGTATTCGCGATATGTTGAAAGCCCGTTTCGGCCGCATTATCAACATAGGTTCAGTGGTTGGCACAACAGGCAATCCGGGACAAGCAAATTATGCAGCGGCAAAGGCGGGGGTCATTGCCTTTGGTAAATCCGTTGCCCTAGAAGTTGGTTCAAGGGATATCACGATTAATACCGTATCGCCTGGCTTTATTGGTACGGATATGACGAATGCCTTGACCGATGAGCAGCGTGAAGCCATCTTCCAGCGCATTCCCATGCAAAAGATTGGCGATATACAAGATGTTGCCGCCGCTGTTGTCTTTTTAGCATCGCCTTATGCCGGGTATATCACTGGGCATACGCTGCATGTGAACGGTGGTATGTATATGAATTAATGGCGGTATAGCGCCATGAGATGAAATTCTATCTTGCAAGTTGGTGGATTTTGACTAAACTAGCACCCATTATCGTTTTTTTTAGAGGATACTTAAATGGCTATCAATACCAGTGAAATCGAATCACGCGTTAAGAAAATCGTCGTTGAACAGTTAGGGGTAAAAGAAGATGAAGTCAGCACTGATGCATCCTTTGTGGATGATTTAGGCGCGGATTCATTAGATACCGTTGAATTAGTCATGGCGCTCGAAGAAGAATTCGAAACTGAAATTCCAGACGAAGAAGCTGAAAAAATCGTAACGATCAAAGATGCTGTTAGCTATATCGTCAGCCACATGGAAAAAGAAACCAAAGCAGGCTAACACGGCTTTCTTATACCGTGTTTGATAGACAACCAGCAGAGATAGAAAAAAGGGGACCTAGGTTTGACTAAACGGCGTGTGGTAGTGACAGGATTAGGGCTAATTACTCCTCTTGGTCAGGAGGTAGAGACGACCTGGAAGGCGATACTAGCGGGCAAGAGCGGCGTTGCATCGATTGATCATTTCGATGCGTCAGACTTAAACTCCAAGATTTGCAGCCGGGTAAAAAATTTTGATGCCTCACTCTATATGCCGGAAAAAGAAGCCCGAAAGCGCGACAGTTTCATCCAATACGGGATGGCGGCCGCGATCCAGGCTATCGCAGATTCAAACCTGACGGTGACTGACGAAAATGCGGGGCGGATTGGTCTTGCCGTTGGTTCTGGCATCGGTGGCTTGCCTTTTATTGAAAAGAGCCACAGTACGTTACTTCAATCTGGTCCGCGCCGAATTTCTCCTTTCTTTATTCCAGGCGCTTTAATCAATATGATATCGGGCAACCTCTCTATCCAGTTTGGTATGAAGGGCCCTAATATTGCGCTCGTTTCTGCATGCACGACAGGTACGCATAATATCGGTCTTGCGGCGCGAACCATTGCCTATGGCGATGCTGATGTCATGGTGGCAGGTGCCGCCGAAATGGCAACCACCAAGCTTGGTATTGCTGGTTTTGCCGCGATGCGTGCTTTATCAACACGCAATGATGAACCTGAAAAGGCTAGCCGTCCATGGGACAAAGGCCGCGATGGTTTTGTGCTCGGCGATGGTGCTGGTGTTTTAGTATTAGAAGAATATGAGCATGCCAAGGCAAGAGGCGCTAAAATTTATGCCGAACTCATCGGTTTTGGCATGAGCGCTGATGCGCATCACATGACATCCCCTGATCCAGATGGCAAGGGTGCGGCTGCTTCCATGTCAGCGGCGATTAAAGATGCTGGTATAGAGCCAGAGCAAATCCAATACATTAACGCGCACGCCACCTCAACACCAACCGGCGATGAACTCGAAATAAAAGGCATTAAGCGCAGCTTTGGCGAACATGCTTATCGATTAGCGGTCAGTTCTACAAAGTCGATGACCGGACATCTTCTGGGCGCTGCTGGTTCAGTTGAAGCTATTTTTTCGATTCTTGCGATTCGTGATCAAGTGGCACCGCCAACCATCAACCTGGATGATCCAAGCGAAAGTTGTGACTTAAATCTTGTACCGCATGTGGCGCAAAAAATGCCGTTACAAATGGCCATGTCAAACTCCTTTGGGTTTGGCGGCACAAATGGAACATTGATTTTTAAGAAGCCTGAATAGAGCATTGATTTAACGCTGTAGCAACCGCTACAATCGAGGTGTATGAAAAAACCAACGCCTCTTCAGTTCAAGCTTATCGTTTCTTTGGCATGCCTTTTCGCTGTCTTCTTTATCTATACGATTTTTTTTCCTATCGTCACAAAAGAAGCGGGGGTGACTTATTTCCTTGTGCGGGGCACGTCAAAAACAGCACTGATCACTGATTTAGCTAATCAAGGATTAATTAGACAGCGCTGGTTGTTTTCTATTTATAGTTTCCCGCATCGCAGCTCACAAATTAAAGCGGGTGAATATGTTTTTCCGAAAGGCGCATCACCGGCATCCATTTGGCGACAAGTGATAAGCGGTAAAGGGTTGCATTATCGAACCATGACGATCATACCCGGTTGGTCATTCAAGCAAGTGCGCGAAGCATTAGCGAAAACAGATGGCTTGGTAAGTGAAATCACCAAAATGGATAATCAAACCATCATGGCTTATTTTGGCGAGGCGAATCTTTCGCCAGAAGGCCAGTTTTTTCCTGATACGTATTTCTTTACGAGAAATGACACCGATTTAAGCGTGCTTAAGCGCGCGTATCGTCTTATGCAGGATCATTTAACCAAGGCGTGGAATACTCGAACACCTGATTTACCATTCGGTAATGCGTACGAAGCATTGATAGCCGCGTCTTTGGTTGAAAAAGAAGCGTATTTAGCGTCAGAGCGGCCAAGGATCGCCGGTGTTTTGGTGAATCGATTGCAAAAAGCCATGCCATTGCAGTTTGATCCAACGATTATTTTTGGCATGGGCGATTTCTACGATGGAACGATCAGTAAGCAGGATTTAGTAACCGATACGCCTTACAATACGTACGTGCATAAAGGGTTGCCGCCAACACCGATTGCCATACCAAGTGCGGCATCGATTAACGCCGTTCTGCATCCGGATGTGACTGATTACTTATATTTTGTAGCGAAAGGTGATGGCGGTCATCAATTTTCAAAGACATTAGAAGAACATAACAAGGCCGTTTTGAAAGTAAACACACAGGGCAGTGGTTATTTTAATGGAGCGTTGATTCGGCGACAGCTTGAAACGCTGCTAGAGATAAAACATGGTTAAAGGCAAACTGATTACGATTGAAGGGGGTGAGGGCGCAGGCAAAAGCACGGCACTGGCCTTTATTAAACGCTATTTTTTACAGCGTCAGATAAATTGTCTTTTTACGCGTGAACCGGGCGGCACAGAGATTGCAGAGCAGATTCGCCAACTCATTCTTCACGCATTAAGCGATGAATCTGTTTTGCCAGAAACCGAATTATTACTCATGTTTGCTGCGCGCGCGCAGCACATCAAAACCTGTATTCTGCCCGCGCTAGAAAGCGGTCAGTTTGTTGTTTCAGATCGCTATGTTGATGCGAGTTACGCTTATCAAGGCGGTGGACGTGGAATGGATAACCAGTACATCACTATGCTGGATAAATGGATTGTTGGCGATGTTTGTCCCGATTTAACGTTGTTATTTGATATTGATCCCGTGCTTGGATTCGAGCGCACAAAAAATCGTGGCGCAAGCCATGATCGAATCGAACGTGAAAAGATAGCTTTTTTTAAGCGCGTGCGAGAACGTTATCTTGAGCGAGCTCAAAATGATAGAGGGCGTATTAAAATAATTGATGCTAGTCAAACAGTCGCTTCAGTGGAAAAGCAACTAGAAGCGGTCCTTGATGCCTTTATGATGACGGTGTAACGGATGAGCATTTTTCCCTGGCAGAAAAAACAATGGCAACAATTAATTGAAGCAAAGAACGCAAATCATTTGCCGCACGCCTTACTGTTCACTGGATTGCAAGGCATGGGAAAAGCAAGTTTTGCGCTGCAGTTTGCACGCGCGCTCTTGTGTCAACAACCAACCAGTGAAGCATTTGCTTGCGATGCTTGTCATGCTTGCAGACTTCAGCTTGGCGGTGTACATCCCAATGTAATCCAGGTAAGACCGGAAACAGCGGGCCATCCCATTAAGGTGGATCAAATTCGTGAAGCAGGCGAATTTGTTTGTCATTCCGCGTTGCAAGGCCAATACCGAATCGTGCTGATTGATCCTGCCAATAATATGAATATCAATGCCGCGAATGCATTATTAAAAACACTGGAAGAGCCGCCGGCAGACGTCGTTATTATCTTGATTAGTGATCAACGGCATCGTTTGCCAGCAACTATTTTGAGTCGTTGTCAGCAAGTGAGCTTTGCGAGACCGCCCATGCATGAGGCGCTTCAGTGGCTAGAAACAAAAGCGCTAGAAACAAAAGCGCTAGAAACAAAACCGGCATTACCGGCGGCCACCGCATTGCGATTAACGGATGGTGCGCCACTCGCGGCATTGCAGTTAATAGAAGCGGATGCGCTGCTTCCGCGCGATGCATTATTTCAAGCGATTCATTCAGTGGTGATGCAAAAAGGAGATCCCATTAAATTAGCCGCAACTTTTCAAGCCATGGATAGCATCGTATTTATTGATTTCATGTTGCGATTTATCCAGGATTGCTTGCGTTTACAGTTAGGCGATGAACTTGAGCCAATGGAAGATAAAGCAAGTGTCACGCAGTTGCTCGACATCACAGCGAAAATATCGCGCGAACGTAATATAAAATTACTCGATCAATTACAAGCGATGCGAAAGCAAATCAGTCAAGGCATTAATTTGAATAAGCAGCTTGTTGTTGAAAATACCATGTTGGCTTTTCTGGAATAATTATGTTTTTAGTGGATTCACATTGCCATTTAAATTTACTGGGATTAGAGAGCCAGCAAGAAATTGCAAATGTCATCGCACGTGCCGAAAAAAGTGGCGTGCGATTTTTTTTAAATGTGTGCGTTGATCTTCTCGGTTTTCCTGCGGTGCTGAAAACTGCAGAAGCCTTTCCATCGGTTGCTGCATCCGTTGGTTTGCATCCGAACGAGCAAGCGGAAACCATCGATACGGATACATTAATGAAGTTGGCTCAGCATAAAAAAGTCGTGGCGATTGGTGAAACCGGGCTTGATTATTATCGTTCAACCGGTGATTTACATTGGCAGCATGAGCGCTTCAGGATGCATATCCGTGTTGCGAAAGCCCTGCAGTTGCCGCTTATTGTGCATACAAGAGCAGCGAAAGAAGATACACTACGCATCATGCGAGAAGAAAACGCAGAGGATGTAGGCGGCGTGATGCACTGTTTTAGTGAGGATTGGGAAACGGCAAAAGCGGCGCTTGATTTGAATTTTTATATTTCCCTTTCTGGTGTTGTCACATTTAAAAACGCCATCACGACGCAACTGGTTGCTAAAGAAGTTCCTATTGATCGCCTATTGATTGAGACAGATTCACCTTATCTTGCGCCGCACCCACATCGCGGTAAGCCAAATGAACCGGCTTATATCAGTTTGACGGCTGCCTATATGGCGAGTTTACGCAATATGGCACTGGATGATTTTGCAGTGCATACGACGAATAATTTCTTTACTCTGTTCAAAGGAGCAGTGAGACCTTATGTTTAGACCAGCTGCGCTTTTTATTGGGCTACGCTATACGCGAGCTAAAAAGCGAAATCACTTTATCTCATTTATTTCCGCGGTTTCCATGATTGGTATCGCTTTGGGCGTCACTGTTTTAATTACCGTTTTGTCAGTGATGAATGGTTTTGATCGCGAAATTAAAAATCGTGTTTTTAGTATGGTTTCACCGATCACGATTAGTAGTGTCAATGGTAAGGTAGCTGATTGGCCTCTCTTGCAGGAATCATTGAAGCGCTACAAAGTAGTAAAAGCGTCCGCACCGTTTGTCACGGGCGAAGTGTTATTGCATGGTAATGGCCCTGTGCAGCCTGCGTTATTGACTGGCGTGTTGCCGTTGCAAGAAAAAAACTTGACCCAATTACCAAGTAAAATGGTACGAGGTCAATTAACCGATTTACGCGCCGGCGAATTTGGTATTGTGCTCGGTGAAAATCTTGCTGAGCTGCTTGATGTTGGTTTGGGTGATAAAGTCACCGTGTTTACACCGCAAGTATCCATTTCACCAGCCGGCGTGATTCCGCGTGCAAAACGATTTACGGTGGTTGGTATCTTTAACGCTGGCAGTGGATTTGGTTTTGATCGTGCGCTTGGTTTTATACAATTAAATGACGCGCAAAAGTTATTTGGTTTTGGCGATGATGTCACTGGGCTGCATGTTAATGTCGATAATGTTTTTTCAGCACCTTTGTTTGCTCAGCAATTGATGAATGAGCTATCAGAAAGCGCCAGTGTTTCGACCTGGGCTGATCAGTTTGGTGAGTTTTTTAGAGCAGTGCAATTAGAAAAAACAATGATGTTTATTATTCTTTTGTTGATTATCGCCGTTGCCGCTTTTAATTTGGTTTCAACGCTTATGATGGTCGTCAGTGAAAAAGAAGCTGATATCGCGATTTTAAGAACGTTTGGTGCGACCCCACGCATGATTATGCAAGTCTTCATGATTCAGGGTGGTATTGTTGGAATTTTGGGAACCTTACTTGGTGTCATTGGGGGCATAACGTTAGCGCTTAATGTAACCACCATTGTCAATGTCATTGAACATGTTTTTCATGTGCAATTTCTCTCATCGAATGTTTACTTTGTGAATTATCTTCCGTCTGAAATTGAATGGTCGGATGTATTGAAAATCAGTCTTGCATCCTTGTCATTGAGTTTAGTGGCAACTATTTATCCTGCATGGAGTGCTTCTAAAACTGACCCAGTGGAGTCGTTGCGATATGAATAATCCTATATTAGCGTGTCAAGGCTTAGGTAAAAAGTATTCTGATGGTACGGCCAACATTGAAGTGTTGCGTCAGATCGATTTGGAAGTCGCGGCATCTGAATTAATCGCCATTATGGGCGTCTCCGGTTCGGGTAAAAGCACCTTATTGCATTTATTGGGCGGATTAGATAAACCGACGTCCGGCCATGTCACCTTGGCCGGCAAAAATTTGCAGCACGTTACTGAAATTGAAAAATGTGAATTGCGTAATCGACATTTAGGTTTTGTTTATCAATTTCATCATCTATTGCCAGAATTCACCGCATTAGAAAATACGGGCATGCCGCTATTAATTCGTGGTGAAAAACCTGCGATGATACGCGAAAAAGCAGCTCATTTATTAGAACAAGTTGGCTTGGAAAAACGCATGTATCATCGATTGAGTCAACTATCAGGCGGCGAGCGACAGCGCGTTGCGATTGCTAGAGCGCTTGTTTCTGATCCGCTTTGTGTGCTTGCTGATGAACCAACGGGTAATTTAGATCCGCACAATGCAGACCGCGTATTAGAACTCTTTATTAATTTACAACAAAAGCATCATACCAGTGTCGTCATGGTGACACATGATCCGAATATCGCAAAGCGCGCGCAACGCATGCTGAAGATAGAGGAAGGCGTGTTGGTCGCGGTGTCGTAGTATTGTTGAATAAATAAAGCGACATTTTCACGTTGGGTGGATTCATCCACCCGACAATATTTCGTATAAGTTCGGTTAACCGAACCTATACAATATCTCAGGTTATCCTTATGTTTCTATATACCATTGCCTTTTTGGCGGGTGATGTTTATTTACAATTTTTTTCGCATCTACCCAACGCGTTATATGTATATACAATACTTTTTGTGAGTGTGTTGTTGTCTATTGTATTCACGCGCTATCGTTACTATCTGAATATTATGACGGCATTTGTGCTGGGATTTTCTTATAGCTACTGGTATGCATCCTCCACCTTAGCTTGGTCGCTGCCTGCTTATTTAGAAGGAAAGCCATTGTTGATCAGCGGTTATATCGCATCAATACCAGTGACAGATGATTGGCAAACTAACTTTATCGTTGATTTAGAAACACGACAGTATGATTCAGAGCTAGTAAAGCAAAAGGCGAAAATTCATTTGGCGTGGCGTGGAGAAGTGCCGCCGCTAATGGTAGGTGATAAATGGCAATGGGTAGTTCGCTTAAAGCGCATGCATAGCACACAAAATCCTGCTGGCTATGATTATGAAGCATGGGCTTTGCAACATGGAATTCGTGCGAAAGGTTATGTTATTTCAAGCAATCAGAATCAATTAATAGCAAGCCACACGGCGCATCACTTAATCAATCAATGGCGACAAAAACTAAATGAAAAATTGCAGCATTACTTACCTGATTCACCAACCTCCCCTTGGTTAACAGCATTAATACTTGGTGAGCGTCATCAAATTGCACCTGCTGATTGGGAAGTGTTACGCGCAACGGGTACGAACCATTTAATGGCTATTGCAGGCCTTCATATTGGTATTCTCGCGGGATTTGTGCATTTTCTATTTTCATTTTTATGGCGGCGTAGTGAGCGATTGATGTTATGGTGTCCGACGTCCATTGCGGCAAGTGTCGCTGCATTGGTGGCAGCTATTTTTTATAGTTTGCTCGCTGGTTTTTCGTTACCAACACAACGCGCCGCTATTATGTTAAGTGTTTTTGTCATCTTATTAGTCTGTCGTCGGCAAATTAATGCGTGGCATGCATGGTCGATGGCATTGTTAGTCATATTATTATTGAACCCACTCAGTGTGTTAAGTGAAAGTTTTTGGTTGTCATTTGGAACTATTGCACTCATTATTTATGGTATGGGTGGACGACTTGCACCGCGTGGTTGGTGGTGGAAGTGGGGAAGAACACAGTGGATCATTGGCGTCGGTTTGATACCATTCTCCTTATTATTTTTTCAAGAAATGTCGCTCATTTTATTTATCGCAAACACCGTTGCTATCCCCTGGCTTGGTTTTTTTATTTTGCCATTTTGTTTTTTGAGCACACTTTTTTTATTTTTAATACCAAATTTCGCAAGCATTTTATTAGGGATAGCAGATAAAAGTCTTGGTGGGTTATGGATGTTTCTGACTTTTTTATCTCATTTGCCGCATGCAACGTGGCACCACGCTATACCGAATGTTTGGATATTCGTTTCTGCTTTCATCGGCATACTATTGCTGCTTTTGCCAAGCGGTGTACGCGGTCGATTATTAGGTGTGCTTTGGCTTTTGCCATTGCTATTAGTAAAAGCACCAGTGCCTGCATCAGGCGGTGTCTGGTTGACAATGCTTGATGTCGGGCAAGGATTGTCACTCGTTGTGGAAACACAGTCACATGTATTGGTTTACGATGCAGGTGCAAGTAATCCTCGCGGTCTTGATATGGGTGAGAGTGTGGTGCTGCCTTATTTACGCTTCATCGGTGCTGAACGAATTGATAAACTAGTCTTGAGTCATGGTGATAATGATCATATGGGTGGTGCCAAAAGTTTACTTAACCATTTTCCAGTATTAGGTATAGAAACGAGTACGCCCGATAAAATAAAGCCATTTTATGCTAACTATTGTCTTTCTGGCGAGACATGGGAATGGGATCACGTGCGTTTTCGTTTTTTATACCCAGAAAAGAAAGCGCCTTATCTTGGCAATGATAGTTCGTGTGTTTTACAAATTGATAATGGTGAGCAAAGTATTTTATTGACCGGTGATATTGAAAAATTAGCTGAAAAAAATCTGTTAGAAACGGATAGCGAGCGATTACGAGCGACGATTCTTACCGCGCCGCATCATGGTAGCCGCACCTCAGGCTTGCTCGCTTTTATTCGCGCAGTAGAACCGCGCTATGTTTTATATTCAACTGGCTATCGCAATCGCTATCATTTTCCACATCCATCCATTATTAAACGCTACAATGAAGCAGATTCAATCGGATTGAATACGGCAAAGACGGGTGCTATCCAATTTAAAATTGAAAAATATAATCCGGTCTTATTGCCAGATTTATTTAGAGTGACGCATCATCGTTATTGGATGGATTGAATGGTCTATTTTGTTGCTGCCTTGTCCCTTTTACCGTGGATAAGCAGATCAATCGCCATCAAAAGCGCTGTATTATCAATGGGTTTTTCGAAGGAAACCGAGGCGCCCAGGGTTTCAGAGAGATCAAGATAGCCGGTGGGATCAAGGCGTCCGCCGCCAGAGATGGCAATAATTTCAAGGTCGGGCTGGCGATTTTTGACTTCGGAGATGAGCGTGATGCCGCTTTTTTTCGGCATGATGATATCAGTGACCATGATATCCGGTTTTTCCGTCCGCAAAAGCGAGGTTGCTTCTTCGCCGTTTGTCGCTGGAATTACTTGATGTGAAGCGCGTTGCAAGACTTGGGTCAACATGTCGCGCACGAGCTCATCATCTTCAACCAGTAGTATTTTGGCCATGGTGTTCTCCTTGTTGCTCGCTGTGGTCTTGCTCAGGTAATAATATCGTAAATTTAGCGCCGCGTCCCAAGAGGCTTTCCACACTGATTTCCCCCCGGTGTTCTTTGATAATAGTATGTACAATTGATAAGCCAAGCCCCGTCCCTTTGCCAACTTCTTTGGTGGTAAAGAAGGGCTCAAAAATGCGTTCCATGGTGGGTTGATCCATGCCATGCCCTGTGTCAACAATATCAATTCGACAGTAAGGTTGCGCTTCATTTGCAGGGAATGCTTTTAGGAGGGGATCATTCGCCGGAATGCGTGATAAATAGATAGTAATCTGGCCTTCGTCATCCATGGCATCCACGGCGTTATTAATAATATTCACGAAAATTTGGTGGAGCTGGGTTTGATTGGCCAGTATCCAAGGGTCGATTTCTGGCTCAAATTTGATGGTAACGCTTGCTGGGATCGTGGGTCGTAACAGGCTTAAGGCGGCTTCTATCGTCTTTCGTAAGTTAACCACGTCATGCTGGTGGTGTTGTCTGCGGCTAAAGGCAAGAATTCGTGACACTAGCTCTTGACCGCGTGCAGTGGCTTCCAGGACTTTACCTAAGTTTTTATAAACGGTGCTTTCTTTATCGACATCGTCGCGCGCCATTTCAATGTAGCCAATGATGGCATAAAGGATATTGTTGAAATCATGTGCGATGCCGCCAGCGAGTGTGCCTATCGCTTGCAGTTTTTGGCCCTGCCGCAATGCTACCTCAAGCTTTTGTTTGCTTTCTTCAACTTCTGCGCGTTCGCTGATTTCCTTGCGTAAACTTTCGTTGGTTTCATCGAGTGAGCGGGTGCGTGCTTTTGCAAGCAGAGCAGTTTTGGTAATGATGGCAAGCAATAATGAAATAAGTGCGCCGATAACGAAGCTAAGCCAAGGCAAATGATGTTTAATGGCGTCAAGAAGATCAAGATAGGCTTCGATATGATAGCCAAGAAAATGGGCAAAAATAGCTGAAAGCACGATACCAGTCAGTGCGACCAGGAAAGGTAGCCATTCTTTACGCAGATTTTTACCATCCATAAAAAATCTTAAAAAACTGGTACATATCGGTAGGATAATCGATTTAGAATAGGGAATCTACAGCGGTATATCGGCGGTGACCGCTGGCAGAGGTTATAGTTAGAATAGGTGACCCATGGATTTGTATCACTTTTATGCGAAAAACATGGCATAATAAGACGCAATTAAGTAGGGATATAAGCTAATGCAGCTTTCGAAAATTAAACTGGCCGGTTTTAAATCATTTGTTGATCCAACCAGCATCATGCTGCCCAGCAACCTGGTTGCCGTTGTGGGCCCGAATGGTTGTGGCAAGTCGAATATCATTGATGCAGTGTCTTGGGTGATGGGTGAGAATTCGCCTAAATATCTGCGTGGCGAAGCCTTGACCGATGTCATCTTTAATGGTTCAAGTGCCCGTAAACCCGTGGGACAAGCGTCTGTTGAGCTGGTATTCGATAACCAGGATGCATCACTTGGTGGTGAATACGGCAAGTTTACAGAAGTTTCAATAAAGCGCACCATTAATCGTGATTCCGATTCTATCTACTCAATCAACGGCGTCCGTTGCCGTAAGCGCGATATTATTGATATTTTCCTGGGTACCGGGTTGGGACCGCGTAGTTATTCTATTATCGGTCAAAACATGATCAATAGAATTATTGAGGCTAAACCAGAAGATTTGCGCGGCTATCTCGAAGAAGCGGCTGGCATTTCAAAATACAAAGAGCGGCGCCACGAGACAGAACTGCGTATTCGTCACACCAAAGATAATTTAGCTCGCGTGAATGATTTACGCGGTGAGCTAGAAAAGCAACTAGCCCATTTAAAATACCAAGCCAATGTGGCTGAAAAATTCAAAGCATTAAAGCAACAAGAACGCGTGTTGCGTGCTGAATATTACACTATTCAATGGCGCTTATTAGATGCACGTATTGTTGATGCGACGCTGCAAATTCAGCGTACGGAAACATCGCTTGAAGGTCGTCAAAGTGAACTCGGTACGACAGAACGGGAATTAGAGCAGGCACGGCACGAACAACGCGCAGCTCAAGATGCCTTCCAGGAAGTGCAGCGTCGATATTATGCAACAGGTAATGAAATCACCCGTATTGAACAGGAAGTATCGCATCAACAAGAAAGACAAGCACAATGGGAACATGATCTGGCGCAGGCTGACCAGGATTGGCAATCCGTTAAAGATGAGATGGATAGTGCAGAAGATGAATTGCGTGAGTTTAACCAGGCGGTGGAAGCACTGCAACCTCAGTATCAATCTGCATTGAATGAATTCACTGTGTCGCAAAAAGAACTGAGCACAGCGGAAGAAGCCATGCATACGTGGCAGAACCGTTGGGATGAGTTTAACCAGTTATCTGCAAAAACAGCGCAAACCGCTCAGGTTGAAAAAACGCATATTCAGCATTTAGAGCAACGTATCGCTGCTTTGCGACGACGGCAAGAACAATTAGAAAGCGACTTGGGGCAAATTAATTTTTCAGACTTAAATGAAGAAATCGACGCGTTTTCCAAGAAATCCTATGATGTCAGTGATAAAGTAGAATTTCAGGGTAAAAAACTCGCTGAAATACGCCGTGAAGTTGAAACCATACAAGCAGCTCAACTGGATTCCAATAATCACCTCGATAAAGTGCGCAGCGAATTACAGCGCTTGCGTGGACAGCAAGCATCCCTTGAAGCCTTGCAGCAAACAGCGCTTGGTCAGCGTGATCATTCGACATTGCCATGGATTCGAGAACGCAAGCTAGAAAAAAACTCACGCCTTGCACAACAGATTCAAGTGGAAGCGGGCTGGGAAGTAGCTTCTGAAAAAGTCTTGGGTTTTTGCTTGCAAGCCATTTGCGTTGATGGTTTTGACGAGGTAGCAGCGCACCTCAAGCAATTTAAATCAGGCAAGCTCTGTCTTTTTACGCCGAATGCGAATGAGCAAACGGTGAAGCGTCATCATTCAGCGACTTTATTGCTTGATAAAATCAAAGCGCCGTGCTCATTGACCTCATTACTTGCTGGTATTTATGTCGCGGATAATCTGGATGAAGCACTAAAACTATGTGAATCACTTGAGGCGCATGAATCGGTGGTCACGCGCGATGCTGTTTGGGTGAATCGCTCATGGCTTAAAATATTACGTGAAGAAGATCCAGCAGCCGGTGTTTTCCAGCGTGAACAAGAATTAAAGCAGTTAACGAGTCGTATTGTAGAGCTTGAGGCGACGCAAAAAGAATTGGAAAGGAAAATCCTTGATCGTCGTGAGCAATTGCGCGCTTTAGAAAGTAAGCGCGATGAATCGCAGCAAATCTATGGACAACTACAGGCACAAGCCGCGCAAATTAATGCGGAGCAAAAAATGAAGCAGGCGCGTCTTTCGGAATTAAAGACGCAATATGATCGTTTGCTTAAAGAGCAAAATGAATGTATGCATCAATTAAAGCAAACAGAATCTGAACTGGTTCAAGCGCAATCACTGTGGGAAAAAGCAGATAAAGATCAAGCGACGCATGCTAAGGCGCGCGCTGGTTTGGTGGAGGAGCGTGAAAAAGCACGCCAGGAAGTACATGAATTGCGTGATATGGTACGTGTTAAACAACAGCGTGTGCACGAATTAGAAATGCGATTGCAAACATCACGTTCACAAGTCGCTGCATTGAAAAATCAAATTGAACGCTCAAAGACGCAAATGACAGCCTTGAACGAGCGTCGCATGTCACTAAAAAGCGAATTAAGTTCAATGCCGCCCATGGAGACGATAAAGAAATCACTTGATCGTGCCTTAGATAAACACGTCAGTATCGAAGTTGAATTAAATTCAGCGCGCATTTCGATGGAAACACTTGAACAGGACTTGCGTCGCTTGGAAGAAAAGCGTCAGACGATAGAGCGTGATGCGAGTAAGCTGCGCGCATCCCTTGAGACATTCCGTGTTGAATGGCAGGGATGGAAGGTGAAGGCAGAAACGCTGACGGAGCAGATCAAGGAAACCGAATTCCAAATTGAAGATATTCTGAAAGATTTGCCACAAGAGGTAACTGCAGAGGAGTGGCATGGTAAACTCGAGCAAATGATACAGCGTATTAATCGATTGGGCCCCATTAACTTGGTGGCCATTGATGAATACACGACTTGTCTTGAGCGTAAAGAATATCTCGACAGACAGCTCGAGGATTTAAATGGTGGGTTAAAAACGCTAGAAGATGCGATCGCTAAAATCGATAAAGAAACCAAAATGCGCTTTAAGGAAACGTTTGATAAAGTGAATACGCGTTTCCAGGAATTATTTCCAACCATCTTTGGCGGTGGTAAGGCGAACCTTGAGTTAACGGAAGAAGATTTGCTTGCTGCGGGTGTCACCGTCATGGCGTGTCCACCCGGTAAGCGTAATAGTTCAATTTATTTATTATCCGGTGGTGAGAAATCATTGACAGCACTTGCGCTGGTATTTTCGATTTTCTACTTAAATCCAGCCCCATTTTGCTTGCTCGATGAGGTTGATGCACCGCTTGATGATGCTAACGTTGTTCGTTTCACTCGTTTAGTAAGGGCCATGGCAGATAAAACCCAGTTTATTTTCATTAGCCATAATAAAATCACGATTGAAATGGGCGCGACGCTGCTTGGTGTGACCATGAATGAGCCGGGTGTTTCACGTATGGTGAGTGTTGATATTGAAAAAGCGGTGAGTATGGCGGGTAATTAGGGATTGCGTGCGGCAATATCATGAGCGATAAAATTAAAAAAAACATTGAGCAATTGCGCGAGCAACTGAATGAGCATAATTACCTTTATTATGTCATGGATTCACCGACGATCTCAGATGCCGAATACGATGCTCTATTCGATAAATTAAAAAAACTTGAAGCGAAACATCCCGCCTTAGTGACACCGGATTCGCCAACGCAGCGGGTTGGCGCTAAACCACTAAAATCATTCGCTGAGGTGAAGCATAGGGTTCCCATGTTGTCACTTGAAAATGCCTTTGATGATGAAGATATCCTTGCCTTCGATCAGCGCATCCATGAGCGTTTACATACCGAAAAAGCAATTGAATATTGCTGTGAGCCTAAGATGGATGGGCTTGCCATTAGTATTCGTTATGAAGACGGTCATTTGATGCATGCGGCAACCCGCGGTGATGGTGAAACGGGCGAAGATGTCACTGACAATATCAAAACCATAAAATCGGTTCCTTTATTATTACGCGGCAAACCTATTCCTCGCGTGCTTGAAGTTCGCGGTGAAGTTTATATGTCTAAAAAGGGTTTTGATGAATTAAATGATGAGGCATTAAAAAAGGGGCAAAAAATCTTCGCCAATCCGCGTAATGCCGCTGCTGGTAGTATCCGTCAACTAGATCCTAACATTGTTGCGGCACGTCCACTGACGATATTTTTTTATGGTGTGGGCGAGATAGAGGATGGCAGCTTACCAGACAATCATTTTGCCATGTTGCAACGACTAAAGCAGTGGGGATTGCGCATCAGTCCCCTGATTAAAGTGGCGAAAGGTGTTGAAGAATGCCTTGCTTTTTATCAAGCCATCGGCAAGAAACGCGATAAATTACCCTACGAAATCGATGGGGTAGTGTATAAAGTTAATCAATTGAGTGAACAAAAAAAATTAGGTTTTGTGACGCGCGCACCACGTTGGGCCGTTGCACATAAATTCCCCGCGGAAGAAGTGAATACCGTGATTGAAGCGGTCGAATTTCAAGTAGGACGCACGGGTGCTTTAACGCCTGTCGCACGCTTAACACCCGTGCACGTGCGCGGGGTCACTGTTCGCAATGCAACGCTACACAATATGGATGAAATTAAACGCAAGGATATTCATGTCGGTGATACGGTTATTGTGCGTCGTGCCGGTGATGTGATTCCAGAAGTGGTTGGTGTCATTGTTGCTAAACGACCAAAGGCGGCGAAACGCATCGTTTTACCTAAGCATTGCCCCGTTTGTCATTCCCATATTGAACATGTCGAAGGAGAAGCGGTTGCTCGCTGCACAGGCGGATTGATTTGTGCCGCGCAGCGAAAGGAATCGATAAAGCATTTTTCATCACGCCGTGCGATGGATGTGGAAGGGTTGGGTGATAAATTGGTTGAGCAGTTGGTGGATGCCGGTTTGGTTTCTTCTATTGCTGATATTTATCAATTGACACTTGATGAACTGATCAAGCTGGAACGCATGGGTGAGAAATCAGCGCAGAATTTATTGGATCAAATTGAGAAAAGTAAAAAAACTACCTTAGAACGGTTTTTATATTCACTGGGCATACGTGAAGTGGGGGAAGCGACGGCCAAGCAATTAGCGCGGCATTTTAAAACGCCGCAAGCACTTGAAAAGGCATCGATTGAATCACTTCAAGAAGTAGAAGATGTAGGGCCTGTAGTCGCGGAACATATTGCTAATTTCTTCAGCGAGCCACATAACCTTCGTGTGATCGATAAAATGGTTAAGGCCGGTGTCAATTGGCCTTCCGTTAAAGTGAGTGAGCATCAACCATTGGCCGGTAAGACGTTTGTATTGACGGGTACCTTAAGTCATATGACACGCGATGAAGCCAAGGAAATACTGGAAAAGTTAGGTGCTAAAGTAAGCGGCAGTGTGTCGGCAAAAACATCGTATGTCGTTGTTGGTGAAGAAGCAGGTTCAAAGCTCGATAAGGCCAAAAAACTGAATGTCAATATCATGAATGAAGCTGCATTCCAACGGTTTTTAAAACAGCACAGTTAAAGGTAACTGCTCGCACGTCTGCGAGCCCGCATTTTCGAGAGCATTCATCAAACTGTGTCATGCCAGCGTGCTTTTAGCTGGCACCCAGGCTTTTCTCAGGTTCATTCTGGATGCCAGCTAAAAGCACGCTGGCATGACACAGTTCCATAAACATTCTCGTATTTTCTGCTTTAACGCCGTCATTGCGAGCCCGCGTTTTTTGCGGGCGTGGCAATCTGGTTTTCAATCAGGTAATGCCTCCGTTGGGCTTTTGTCTTCTCTTTTGCTCGCGGGGAGAAAGCCTACACCAGCCAAATAATCAAAATAGATGGTAAGCAGTTGGTCATTTATTTCAGGATAATCAATATGTAATGCTTTTAACATCGCTGCTGCTTTTTGCGTGTCAACATTCACGGCTTTTACCTCATCTGGCATAGCAAGGTAGTAAGGTAAGAAAGGGTATAACGCATTATCATGCGATATGGTTGTAAGCATTTTTTTCCATTCTTTCATTGAGGTAAATTTAATAGTATAGCCATAATCATTCAGCCACGTAATTAAGTCGGACCACATGATACCGGTCGGGTGATCAATATGATAAACGGCTGATCGATTGCGCTCTGCTAAGGATATTTTCACCGTTGCTTTGCTCACAAAATCAACCGGTAGGATCGTGATTTTTTCACTCATTGTTGGTGCATGGCCAAGTTGAACGCATCCTTTTATTAACATCAGTAGTGCGTCATTCAAACTGGTTACCCCGTTATCAGATTGACCGAAGATGTAACCAGAACGATAAATAGCAATGGGTAAGCCGCGATGACTGATTTCAGTGAGCAGTCGCTCTGATACCCATTTGCTAATCGCGTAGCCACCAAATAATTCACCATAATTTTCATCGGGATAATCTTCTATCAGGTTGCCGAGCTCATCTTTCTTATAGGCGGATGAAAGTGTTGAAATGTAGTGAATGGGTTTATCGTGAAAGGTCGTCGCAAATTTGATAACTTCAATGGTGCCTTGAACGTTACTACCACGTAATTTGTTGTAAGCAGCCATGATATTGACTTGCGCACCGCAGTGATAGATGAGATCAATTTTCCTGGCTAACGCTTCATAATGTTCTGTTGATAGTCCAAATCGATCGAGACTGATGTCGCTTGAAATAATCACCACGCGCTTGTTATCTGTGAGTGAAATATCCTTGTTTAAATTGAATTTATTAATGGTCGCAATCAAGCGCTGCGCCGCGGTATCAATTTCACCTTTTCGAACGAAGCAGTGAATGATCGCATCAGTATCTTTCAATAATTCTCGCAATAGATACACGCCAAGAAAGCCTCCCGCGCCAGTCAGGAGAATATGCTTTGGATTGGATAAGTTTTTACTTAATACATTCGTTGGAACGATAAGATCACTAAGGCGTTGGTCACGATCGATTTCCTCTTGAATAAAGCTTTCCGTTGCGTAATGTTTTCCATCTGATTCAATATACTGAGCTAATATAGGAATGTATGGAAGATCAAATAAAATTTTGGTTGGGACTGAAGTGGAAAATTGATTAAGAATTTTAATGGATAAATCGGCTGCTGTTAATGAATTTCCGCCCAGATCAAAAAAATTATCAGTCATACTGATATGTTTTTTTCCGAGCAAATCCGACCATATCGCTGCCAGTTTCTTTTCTGTCGGTGATTTGGGCGGTATGTTTTCCGACCGCAATAATTGCTCAAAATTTTCGGGTGGTGGAAGTGCCTTGACATCAATTTTACCACTAAAGGTCAATGGAAATTGCAGTAATGTGACAAATGTGGTTGGCACCATATACTCAGGCAACTTTTTACTTAATGCTTTGCGTAAGCTGCGTTTTGCGGCGGTATTCAGCACAAGTTCCATGACGTTATGCGTTGATAAATAATAATCAATACTTTTTTCAAGCACTGATTTTTCTTCAGCATTAAGATCAAACGCGATACCACAACGACCAGGCTGCCGCCATACAACATGTCCAGATAATAATTTACTTTCTGTAAACCCGGGCAATCTTAGGTGTAATTGGACAAAGTGTCCAACGTCAATAGGTTGATTGACGCCAGATAATGCAACTCCATTTTTTGAAATATCTTCTGTGGTTGTTTCCATAAACTGATTAGTGCTAGTTGATAATAAACATCTTGCTTGATAAAGATAGCGTTGCTTTTCAAGGTTAGGCGAGATATAAGCGATTAATGATTTTTCACCGTTAAGTTTTTCCTTTGCAATAACCACGACTTCATTCACATCAGGATGTTGGCTGAGGCTCGTCTCAACGTCTTCTAGCTCAATGCGATAGCCACGAATTTTTATTTGATGGTCTTTTCTACCAATGAATTGTATATTTCCATCGGATAACCAACGCGCTAGATCACCCGTTCTATATAGTTTACTCGTTGCCTTGGGATTGAATGGATTAACGATAAATTTTTCATTGGTTAATTCATCGCGATTAACGTACCCTGGTGAAATACCTGGCCCACCAATTAATAATTCACCCGCGATACCACCGGGCAATAATTGTAAGTAACGATCGACGATATAGGCTTCGAAATTAACAATGGGTTTTCCGATGGGCGGCGGCATGATGCTTTTATTTTTATGGGGCGGGGTATTTGCAGTATATAATTGATAATACGTGGCTTCAACCGTCACCTCGGTTGGGCCGTATCCATTCCATATATCAAAGGGTAGCGTCTTATCAGGATAGTTACTAACGGCTTCCCCACCAATTTTGATCATTCGAATGGACAACGTATCAGGCCATTTCATGGCGAAGAGCATTTGCGCGTAGGCTGTGGGTAAATCACAAATGGTTATCTTTTGTTTTTCTAGCCAGTTGAAGAATAAACTTGGCGTTAATTTAATATTATCCTCAACGATATGTACGCTTGCACCGATGGCGAGGTAGGGAATGGTCTCACAGATGAATGTATCAAAACCTTGCGAAGCAAATTGAAGGGAACGATCATTTTCATTGATATTAAAATAACCCTCATACCAATTAATAAGGTTACACATACCCATTTGCTTAATCATCACTCCTTTGGGTGTTCCTGTCGTGCCAGAAGTATAAATAATGTAAGCAATATTATTAAGATTTGTGCTTTTCTGTGATAGCAAAAATTTTGTTGCAGGATGAGCTAGTTTTACGGCATCCCATTGTGTGTTGATAGTAATAATTTTTGTTTGATGCTGCTCTGGCACTTTATCTTTGCTATCCGTAAGAATGTATTTGGCATCACTATCAAGTAAGATATAGTTAATGCGGTCATCAGGAAACTTTGGGTTAATGGGTACATAGATTGCACCCACTTTAAATAGGGCAATCATTGCCATAATGAGTTCTGGAGTTCTATCCATCATGACACAAATGCGATCATTAACAGTGATATTTTTTTCACTTAATTTTTTCGCGATGGAGCTCGCTGCCTGATTGAGCTCACGATACGTTACATGGGTATCATTATAGCTGATTGCGAGGTTATCAGGTTTTTTAGCGCTGATCTGATCAAATAACGTAATAAACGCATTTTCATGGTACGGCTTTTTAAGCGTATACGTAGGCTTGCTCCATTGCGTCAGTATTTTTTCTTGCTCATCGGTCGTTAATAGGGTGAGATGAATCATTTTCTTTTTTGGATATTGACACAATTCATCAATCAGTTGAACAAGATATGTTTCGATATTGTTTATATTTTCCGTTGAAAAATAACGGTGATTATAATAGAGGGTCGTATGGGCAGGGCTGTCCTTATCAGTAACCAACACCAAGGGAAATCGAATGGCATCTAAGGTTTCCGTATTTTTGACTTTCCGCCGAGTTGCTTTCAGTAATAATAAATAGCGAAGATCATCTGGTAAGGCAAGGCTATGCTTATTTTTTTTATCCAGGCATTGGTGAATTTTATCGATATACTTTTTGGCGGATAATTTCTCATTAATCAAGCTATCAATAAATACTAACGGCAGCTCAATTTTAATCGTGGATTTGCCGCCAACAAATTTTCCACTTCCGTATCTGATGAAGTCAGAGGTACTTAACCGATTGAGTAGGCAGCCCCAGGCTGCGTGAATTAGTATCTTCCATGTGCTATGTTGATGTTTGCAGTAAGCATTGATAAAGTGCAGATTACTTTTGCTTAAGTTGATTTTTTTATTACGATAGTGCTTTTCTTCAGTTGTGATGGCTTCTGCTTTCGTATCGTGTTCTTCAAACCAAAGCTTTGTTGTGAGACCTTCATCAATTTCCATGTTACAGTCCTTACAAGTGCATAAATTAGTATTTACACATCACAACATCACTGCGCGGCAACGAGGCTGCTGAAGCAATCCTGTTGCTACTTTCTGGATTGCTTCATGCAGGTTCACAATGACAATACAAAACTATTTATGCAACAGTGCCTCCATTAAAATGCAGCTGCGATCGCGCCGACAACTTGGTTGCGGTCATAAGGAGGATTGCGTTTATTCGTG
>MGYG01000041.1 GCA_001801635.1 Gammaproteobacteria bacterium RIFCSPHIGHO2_12_FULL_43_28 | reverse complement strand
CGCAAACAAAAAAGCGCACATCGATCGAAGGTGAGGTTTTATCCGCATATTCGACTTCTGCTTCAGCGAGTGCCGATGCACAATCTAAACACCAGTGCACAGGTTTATGACCTTTTTGCAAATGCTTTTTATCGATGATTTTTGCAAGACTGCGGATGATATTCGCTTCATACGTAAAATTCATGGTGAGATAAGGATTTTCCCAATCAGCGATAATGCCTAAACGCTTAAATTCTTGACGCTGAATATCAATAAATGAATTTGCATACTCACGACAAGCGACACGAAATTCACTCGCACTGACTTTATGCCCCGGTTTCCCAATCTTTTTTTCGACATTCAATTCAATCGGCAAACCATGACAATCCCAACCCGGCACGAGTGGCGCATCGTGACCATTCATCGTGTTTGCTTTCACAATCATGTCTTTTAAAATGGTCGTGGTTGCCGTTCCCAAATGAATATGGCCATTTGCATACGGCGGGCCCATGTGTAACACAAATTTCTTTTTACCCTGACGCGCTGCTCTTAGCGTGTTATAAATATCAAGCGTTGCCCACTTCGCTAATATTTCGGGCTCACGTGTTGCGAGATTCGCCTTCATCGGGAAATCAGTTTGCGGTAAATTTAATGTATCTTTGTAATTCAAATTATTTTCGTTCATAACACACTCTGTTTTTTAAAATAATGACGTGCTGCAATGACATCTTTTGCGATTTGTTCCTGCAACCGTTTTAAATTCGGATAACGCTCTTCATCTCTCAGCTTTTCACAAAATTGAACGGTGACGTAACGGCCGTAAATATCTTGATTAAAGTCGAGCAAGTGTACCTCGAGTAAAGTCCGAGTACCATTGACGGTTGGCCGTATGCCTACATTGGCGACCCCTGGCAAGGGATGCTCGGCAATCCCATGCAGGGTGACCGTATAAATGCCCATCACCGGTGTCAAATGCCGATGAAGATGGATATTCGCCGTCGGGAACCCAAGCTGCCGCCCCAGTTGATCGCCCGGACAGACCCGGCCCATCATGGAATAACGTCGTCCCAGCAACTGCTTGACCAGCGCATGATCGCCTGCTTTCAATGCATGCCGCACACGCGTACTGCTAATCCGCTCACCTTGAAATAAGACTGTCTCAATCGCTTCCGCTGTAAACCCATAGCGCTTGCCTGCTTCTTGCAAAAGGGCGATGTTCCCTTTCCGGCCCGCCCCAAAATGAAAATCATCCCCAACAAAAAGAGCGGCAGGCTTCAATGCCTGATAGAGGATTTTTTCACAGAAAGTGCTTGCATCAAGCCGCGCAACTGATTGATTAAAATACAATACCAAGACATTATCAACGCCAAGTTGCGCGAGCACACCATACTTTTCCCTAAGGCGCGTTAGACGCGGAATGGTTTGCTTTTCCCGCGCAAAAAATTCAAACGGATGCGGCTCAAAGGTCAACACAATAGAGGGCACGCCTAAGGCTTGCGCCTTATCTTTTGCTTTCTTAATAAGCGCCTGATGGCCAAGATGGACCCCATCAAAATTACCAATAGTAATCACCCCGCCCCGCTCGCGTTCAGTCACATTGTAGAGTGATCGAATTAACCTTGTCGGCACGATAAGCCTCTTTACGTCCGCAAAGAGGGAAACTGTATGATAAATCCTCGCTTTTTGCTAGCATAGAGGCATTGATATTTTCCTTGAGAGACGACACATGGCAGCGAGCACACCCGATAAGCAACAGGCGATCATTGAAGCCGCCCTCATGATTGCTGGGCGCCCCTTAACCATTGCTTCACTGCAAAAACTTTTTTTGGATGAAGACCAGCCGAGCAATGCCGAGATCAAATCGCTGCTCAATGCGATTCGCGCACGACATGTAGACAGCGGTATCGAGTTACATGAAACCGCGAGCGGCTATCGACTGCAAGCAAAAGCAGAATTTAGTCCCTGGCTTGCTAAACTCTGGGAAGAACGCCCGGCACGCTATTCACGCGCCTTTTTAGAAACGCTTGCGATCATCGCTTATAAGCAGCCCATCACGCGCGCTGAAATCGAAGAAATTCGTGGCGTCACCGTCAGCAGCAACATCATCAAAACCTTGCTTGAACGCGAATGGGTGCGTGTCGTTGGTCATCGAGAAGTACCGGGGAGACCAGCGGTCCTTGGCACCACCAAAGAATTCCTCGATTATTTCAGCTTAAAATCATTATCCGAATTACCAAGCCTTGCTGAATTTAAAGACTTGGTAGCACAAGATCATGATTTGCAGGTACAACTTGCGCTGGAAAATAGCGATATCGGCGTCATCGACAGCGAAGTGATTCCAGAAGAAAGAGAGGCCCTCACTTATGCGACTGAAACTGACCTTGTCGATGAATTAGCAGCGAAGCGAGATGCGCAGACGCAAGATGAACATAATAAAGCGCAGGAAGAGAAAGCGCACGCCATTAACGAATAAAAGAAAGAAAATGAGATGAGTGAAAAAATACAAAAATTATTAGCAAGCGCTGGTCTTGGCTCACGTCGCACGATTGAGAGTTGGATAAAAGAAGGGCGCGTGATGGTGAATGGTAAAGTTGCGCAGATTGGCGAGCGCATGACGCACCATGACAACGTTTTTGTGGATGGCCGTGAAGTGAAACTTGTCAAAAGTTTACTGCAAAAAACACGCGTTTTACTCTACAACAAACCAGATGGGCAAATGTGTACGCGCAGCGATCCAGAAGGCCGTCCGACCATTTTTGAACATTTACCATTGATACGTAACAGTCGTTGGGTTTGCGTTGGGCGCCTTGATTTTAATACCTCAGGCTTACTGCTCATCACCAATAACGGCAGATTAGCGCATAGACTCATGCATCCCAGTTCTGACATCGAACGTGAATACGCCGTGCGTATACGCGGTGATGTCACGCTTGAAACACTCGATAAATTAAAAAAAGGCATTGAACTCGAAGATGGAATTTCCCGCTTTGATCAACTCACTGATGCCGGTGGAAATGGCAGCAATCACTGGTACCAGGTTTGCGTCAAAGAAGGCCGCAATCGTTTAGTAAGACGATTATGGGAAGCCGTTGGATTCTCCGTTAGCCGACTCATTCGCGTGCGCTTTGGCCCCATTCACTTGCCCGCCCATTTAAAACGTGGTCAGCACATGGAATTAACGCCTGAAGAAATCGCAGAACTTGAAAGCATTCTCGATAATGCAAAAGACGAGTAAACATCCCATGAAAAAAATGCTTTGCGCGCTATTTTTAACGTTTATATCACCCGCGTTATTTGCAGCACCTGCTGCAAAAGAAGAAACAATAACGATTGATAATACGTTGGCCCTTAAAAAATCACGCTTAAGCGATCAAAAAAATGGTCGTGCGGTCAATGTCGAATATCCACAACTTCATCCCGCCGTGCCAGCATTCAATCGTGAAATGCAGCAATTTATCACGGCAAAACGCGCGCACTTTAAAACGGTCATCAATCCAGATTCACGTTATGGGAATACTTTATATATCGATTATCTACACTCGATGACAACAATGAATCGAGCAACCGTGCTGAGTATTTTATTTGAATCTGAATACTTTACTGGCGGCGCGCATCCGTGGCACGAGTTAGATACGTTTAATTACAACGTAAAGAACAAACAATTTTTAAAATTGAATGACTTATTTAAACCGAATAGCGATTATCTTAAACTGATTTCTGCTTATTGTTATGATGCATTAAAAAAGAAGCTGGAATTTAAAACCGAAGATCAAACTCAATTAGATTGGCTTAAAGAAGGCACTGCACCACTTGAAAAAAATTACCGTCATTGGACATTACAATCAGATGGGTTATTAATTCATTTCGATGAATACCAAGTTGCGGCGTATGTTTATGGACGGCCGACAGTGCTGGTACCGTATGAGGTATTAAATCTACATCACCCCAAGCGCTTCAACGCATACACCAAATCCAGCGCCTCTTTTGCGGTTAGTTGATCGGGATTGATGTCTGCAAGCAAAAGAAGTGCGGGATGCGATTTTTCTTGAGCCGCAAACAAATCTGCTTGATGTGGTTCTGGCAGTGCGTTTGCTTTAACGTGATATGCATTTTGCTCAAGCACTTGCAATTTTTGTTTTGCAAGCTGTATCACTTCACGTGGTACACCGGCTAATTGCGCGACCTCTATGCCGTAACTTTGACTTGCTGGGCCCTTTTGGACTTTATGCAAGAAAATAATATTATCACCTTGCGATGCCGCATTAAGATGAATATTTGTAACCGTGGCGATTTCATCTGAAAGCGAGGTGAGTTCAAAATAATGCGTTGCAAATAACGTATATGCACCCATTTTTTCGGCAAGAAAATGCGCGCAAGCAAAAGCAAGGGATAAGCCATCAAACGTACTGGTTCCACGGCCAATTTCATCCATAAGCACTAAACTATCGGCGGTTGCATTATGTAAAATGTTAGCGGTTTCAGTCATCTCCACCATAAACGTTGAATGACCGCTTGCTAAATCATCCGCAGCACCAATGCGCGTAAAAATGCGATCAATGTTGCCGATGGTCGCCGCTTCCGCTGGCACAAAACTACCGATATGTGCAAGCAGTACAATCAATGCAATTTGCCGCATGTACGTCGATTTACCACCCATGTTGGGGCCTGTGATGATGAGCATTTTCGTTTCGGTATTTAACACCACATCATTAGGAACAAACGGATGCTCGGCAACCGCTTCAACCACGGGATGACGGCCATTTTTAATGATTATCGATGGTTCATCCATTAATTGCGGACAACACCAATTTAAATGCACCGCACGCTCCGCTAAATTTGCAATTACATCACATTCCGCTAATGCGGCGGCCGTCATTTGCAAATCACTAATACTTGGTATCAGCGTATCAAGCAATGCATCATATAAATATTTTTCTCGCTGCAATGCACGATCGCGCGCGCTTAACGCTTTATCTTCAAATGCTTTTAACTCGGGTGTGATAAAACGTTCCGCATTTTTTAAGGTTTGACGACGAATATAATCTGCGGGAACGGTTTGTGCTTGCAAGCGGCTAATCTCAATATAATAACCGTGCACGCGATTATAACCTACTTTCAAGGTTGAAAAACCCGTGCGCTTTTTTTCTCGTTCTTCGAGTTGAATGAGATAGTCACCGGCATTTTCACTAAGTGATAATAATTCATCAAGCTCATCATCAAACCCACGCGCAATCACACCGCCATCACGAATAGTCACTGGCGGTTGCTCGACAATCGCACGCATTAATAAATCATGCAATGCGGGACAATCACGTATCATTTTACTCAATGTACTTAATCGTGTTGCATTATAATGCGCTAATTCGGCTTCTAAACTGGGCAAGAGGCCTAGCGTTGTGCGTAGCGCGATTAAATCACGCGGGCGCGCGGTTTTTAAGGCCACACGCGCCAAAATACGTTCAAGATCGGACGTTTGTTGTAACAGGGATTGCAGCGTTGCATAACCGTGACGTTCAATTAATTGTGAAATACTTTCCTGTCTTGCGCGTAAAATCGCTCGATCGCGTAATGGTCTATTCAACCAACGCTTTAATAATCGGCCACCCATTGCTGTGCGTGTTTCATCGACGACTGAGGCAAGCGTATTTTCATCACCCCCGGAAAGATTGCCCGTGATTTCTAAATTACGTCTTGTCGCTGCATCTAATAATAAACTCTCATCGCGTGCTTCAACGTGTAGTGTGCGCACATGCGGCATTGCTGCGCGCTGTGTTTCTTTTGCATATTGCAATAAGCAGCCGGCTGCTGCAATGGCTGCACTTAATTCATGACAACCAAAGCCTTTTAAATCGTGTGTTTGCATTTGCGTTATCAATAAACGCTCTGCGGTTTCATCATCAAATTCCCATGGTGCGCGCCGTCTTACTTCAGCGCGATACTCACGTAGTACTGCATGCTCCCAATCCTCACTCACTAATAATTCCGCTGGTTTTAAGCGTGCTAATTCACTGCTTAAGGCTTCATCGCCTATCACTTCCAGTAATACAATGCGCCCGCCGCTAATATCAAGCACGGCCAAGCCGTAATGATTATTTTCGCCATGCAACGCCAGTAATAAATTATCGCGGCTTTCATCTAAAAATGCCGCATCACTCACCGTACCTGGCGTCAATACACGCACCACTTGCCGCTCAAGTGGCGCACCTGCTTTCACTGCACCAACTTGTTCACAAATCGCGATAGATAAGCCCTGACGAATCAAACGTGCCATATAGGTTTCTGCCGCGTGATACGGCACGCCTGCCATTGGAATCGGTTTACCCGCGGATTGTCCACGTGCAGTCAGCGTAATATCAAGCAAACGCGCGGCTTTTTGCGCGTCCTCAAAAAACAATTCGTAAAAATCACCCATGCGATAAAAAAGGAGTTTATCGGGATAATCCGCTTTAATACGCAAATATTGTTGCATCATAGGCGTGTGCTGTTGGGGTAATGTCATCATGTTCTTTTTCCTTCTATAGACCTTCAGTTAGCAGAAGATTGCCTGCCGCTCTCTGTCAGTTCGAATTGGGCTTTGCCTTTCTCAGCATTGCTAAAACCTATCATTAACGAATATGCTGTTATATACCGTCAATCAATATGAAGGTAAAGCCCATGACTAACAACCTGAAAAAATTAGTTGAGGCGTTGAGCAAAAAACTCAAAGCAAAAAACTTGAAAGTGGCCACCGCCGAATCCTGCACGGGGGGCGGTCTCAGTTATTGGTTGACCAGTCTGCCTGGCAGTTCCAATTGGTTCGATGGCGGCATCGTGAGTTATAGTGATGAAGC
>MGYG01000040.1 GCA_001801635.1 Gammaproteobacteria bacterium RIFCSPHIGHO2_12_FULL_43_28 | reverse complement strand
GCGACACGAATAAACGTCGTGCGTTTAGAAAGTTCTTTTAAACGGTGCGCACCGACGTACGTACACGTTGAACGTATGCCGCCTAAAATATCCAAAATCGTATTTTTGACCGAGCCCCGATACGGCACATTCACTGAACGCCCCTCACTCGCGCGATAATCAGGCACATCACCATGATGTCGCTCCATCGCTTCTGCGGAGCTCATGCCATAAAAACGTTTATATTTGCGCCCATCGGCCTCGATAATATCGCCCGAGCATTCATCATGGCCGGCAAACATGCCACCCAGCATAACAAAATCAGCGCCCGCCGCAAACGCTTTAGCAATATCACCCGGTGTCACACACCCACCATCCGCGCACACTTGACCCCCTAAGCCGTGCGCCGCGTCGGCACACTCAATAATGGCCGATAGCTGAGGATAACCCACGCCGGTTTTTTCACGTGTGGTACAGACTGAACCAGGACCAATCCCGATTTTGACAATATCAGCACCCGAGAGGATCAATTCTTCCACCATCTCCCCGGTCACCACATTACCCGCCATAATGACGGCGTGTGGATATTTTTCACGTAATTGTTCCAGATAAGCGACAAATTGTTCGGTATAACCATTAGCAACATCAAGACAAATAAAAGGGCGTTCAACGAGTACCAGAAATTCATCGACCTTTTTAGTATCTGTCGTGCCAATACCAGCGGAAACAAAACAATAAGATAATAGCTCGTTCTGTTCTTGAACAAATTTTTTCCAATCCTTGAGGGGCGTAAATTTATCGAGCGCGGTCAGCAAATGATGTTCAGCTAGCGCTTTTGCCATGGCAAGCGTACCCGTATGATCCATATTGGCCGCGATAATGGGAACCCCATGCCATTTACGGTTTGCATGCCTAAATTTGAACTCACGTTCCAAAATAACTTCAGCACGCGTTTTTAAAACGCTGCGTTTTGGTCGAATCAAGACATCGCTAAAATCAAGTTTCACATCGTATTCAATACGCATGCTATCCCTCTTGTGTTACAGATATATTCAACTTACATCATGGTCGGGTTTTCGGGAAAATTCAATGAGTAAGCGGATAGACTTTACAGGGCCTACGGTTCACCAAAATTTTCTGACGAAGGAAGAAAATATTGAAGGTTCCACAGCTGGTTGCGACGGCAGAGGTGCAAAGAAACCTTGATTTCCAGTCGAAGGAATCTGTTCAAAGCCGCTGATCATCTCATCCGTATTTTCAGACGCATCACTATCCGACGCTTCCTCTTTCGATAAATGCTCTGTCGATGACTCATCCTCTTCATCTTCACTTTCTTCAGAGGATGGCAAAATGTTTCTTTCAATGGTATGAATGACCACATCCTCTGCAAAACGCACCGATCGTCTCGCTTGTGGTTCACCATGGATCAATATATCTAATTCATTCTCAGTTAAGCCATTAAGTTGTTTGGCAGCTTCGAGGGCAGGAACAAATAATTCTTTAATTAAATGTGACAATGCCTCGACATGTTTTTCAGTTGAAAACGAGGGATAATTTTTAACATCAGCCGCGTGCAAACCCCAATAATAAAATTCTTTCACTATTTCGATTTGAATGGGATTTAATTGGTTTTTGTCCACTTCCCTTGTCAACACAGACTGCACATTTTCATCAATGAGAAATTCAATCAGCTCATCATCTGCATGCAAAAAAGAATCTTGCAGCAAATCGTAGCGTATACTTTTCGCTTGTTTTTCCCTAAGACCATTCAGACGGATAAATGCATCATCAATGGGCAATTGCCAAATTGTTAACATATATCCAAGTGTCACAAAATGTTCATTACTATTAAACCAATTCTTGCCTGCCAATTTTTCTGGCGTTAATTCATACATATGAAATCGCAGCAATGCTTTTTGTTTGTATTGATTCAATATCATTCTTTCATCTGATTTGTTATGTGGTTCCATGTGATTTTCCTTTTGATAACTTTTTTATTTTTGCGTAATAAAATCCATCCATTGCATGCATTCCCGGCAAAACTTGTCGGCCATGCGTTAACGGCATTCCCCAATCGACATCTAATTTAATTTCTTCCGCATCCGCATGCTCACTTAAAAAAGCCTGGATAACGTCGTTATTTTCGTCAGAAAAAATCGAACACGTTGCATAAAGTAATATTCCGTCTGGTTTCAAGAGCGGCCAAAGTGCGCGTAATAAGCGTTTCTGATCGTTAGCAAAGACAGGAACATCTGTTGCTTGACGTAATAATTTAATATCAGGATGGCGCCGAATAACACCGCTTGCAGAACAAGGCGCGTCCAATAAAATACGATCAACCATTTTTTTATTTGACCAAGCACCTACATTAGCTACATCATCACAAATAACCGTTGCCTGCATTTGTAAACGCGCTAAATTTTCGTGAATGGTTGATAAACGTGCCGGATCTTTTTCAACGGCGATGACTTCTGCTAAATTGGGTTCGATTTCCAATAAATGCGTTAATTTACCACCGGGTGCGGCACACGCATCTAATACCGTTTGCCGCGGCGATAATTGAAGTAGTTCCGCTGCCAATTGCGCGGCACCATCTTGCACGGATACTTCACCTGCTGCAAAACCAGGTAATTGTTCGATAGGTAGCGGTGATTCAAGTACAATACCGCTAGAAAGCGTAGGCAGTGCTTTTGCTGCAATCTGATGATCAATTAATTTTGCTATATAATTTTCACGCGATATTTTTTGCTGATTCACCCGCAATACAAAAGGTGGATGCGCATTATTGGCGGTCAAAATCATTTGCCAATCATTCGGCCACGCGGCTTTAATTTTTTTGATCCACCAATCAGGGTGTGAATAAACCGCTTCTTCATCATCCGTTAACGCACTATCAATCTCAGCTTGACGACGCAAGTATTCACGCAGGATAGCATTGACTAAACTGCGCGCCCATGGTGCTTTCAAATTTGCCGATGCATTCACCGTTTCAGAAACAGCCGCATGCACTTTGACGCGCATATCGATTAATTGATACAAACCCACTAATAATAACGCATGTAATACGTGATCTTTAGCTTTTAATGGTTTTTGCAATAATTGCGCTAATATCGCGTCTAAACGCGTGTAATAGCGACACACACCATAACAAAGTGCTTGCACAAATGCTTTATCGCGATTTTCGTTGATGGTTTGAAGTGCGTGCTGCAAGCTATCAGAAAGTGATCGCCCTTCCGCCACCTCATCAATCACCTTTGCTGCTATCCAGCGTAAATTTGTCATGTTAATACTTGTCCCACGGTCATCTCGCGCTGCTTTGCATTATAAAAATCGGCGACTTTTTGCATCTTGCCACCGGGTAATTGCAATTCAAGTAAACGAATCACACCATCACCAGTCGCAACATCAATACCTTCGCGTGAGACATGAACGATAGTACCCGGCTCTCCCGCACTTCCTGTTGATAACACGCGTGATAAACCAATCCGCAAATTTTCACCTTGCCAATGGGTGTATGACATTGGCCATGGATTAAACGCGCGAATTTCTCTATCAATCACGATGGCGCTCTTTGCCCAGTTAGCTTCAGCTTCTGCTTTTGTCATTTTATCGGCGTACGTTGCTTTACTATTATCTTGCGCAATCGGCTGCAACTTATTTTGTGCGAGTAAATCCAGTGTTTCAACTAATAAACCAGCGCCTATCACCGCTAATTTATCATGTAAGGTTTTAGCGGTTTCATCAGTCGCTATAGCACACTCACGTTGTAATAGCATAGGTCCGGTATCAAGCCCTTTATCCATTTGCATAATCGTGACACCTGTTTTGGTATCACCGGCATAAATCGTGCGTTGTATGGGAGCTGCGCCGCGCCAACGTGGTAATAATGAAGGATGAATATTGATGCAGCCTAAACGTGGAATCGCTAACACCGCTTCCGGTAATAATAAACCATACGCTGCAACCACCATCACCTCTGCGTTTAAATCAGCTAAGATAGCTTGTTCGTTCGGATCTTTGAGTGTCACTGGCTGATACACTAGAATGGATTTTGCAAGTGCTAATTGTTTTACTGGGCTCGCTGTCAACTTTAAACCTCGACCTGCGGGTCGATCCGGTTGCGTATAAACAGCAATCACGTCGTGTTGTGATGCGAGCAGTGCCGCTAATGCAGTTTCGGCAAAAGCAGGTGTCCCGGCAAAAATGATTTTTAACGCGTTTTTATTCACGGATAGGCTCTCTTAAATTATTCTCTTTTCAATTTTTTTCCGTATTCTTTCTTGTTTCAAACGAGACAGATGATCAATAAATAAAATTCCATCCAAATGATCGGTTTCATGTTGAATACAAACCGCCAGCAACCCTTCTGCTTCAAGTTCAATCGGTTGACCAGAAACATCCTGTGCCTTCACGCGAATTTTCGCTGCACGTTTGACTTTGTCATACGTACCGTCGACCGAAAGACAGCCTTCCGATTCATCAATTTCACCTTCACGATGCATAATCTCGGGATTGATGAGACAGATAGGTTGATCGTGTGATTCAGACACATCCATCACAAAAAAACGCTGATGTATGCCCACTTGTGTTGCAGCAAGTCCAACGCCTTGATGGTGATACATGGTTTCATACATATGATCAATCGTTTGACGGAGGCTGTCGGTTACCTGCCGAACGGGCTCAGCTTTAACGCGTAAGCGAGGATCCGGGTATTGCAGAATATCTAATAATGCCATGTGCGCATCACACTCATTCTAAAGTAGCTAATCTAACACATCAGCACTTATTGTTTAACTGGCTGCATAGACTGCATTTCGTAGTAATTCTTGTGCTGGTTCCCATTAATCACTGATTTAAAAGCGCTCCGTTTTGCACCCAGCATGGCATCCGCTGGGGACTCACCCTCTTCTACTTGATGCTTGAACGATCTGCTCGCTCTCAGTGAGGCGCACCAACACGTCTTGGTAGGTTTGCATTGCCGCTTCCGGCTCATTTAAAGACGAGAGCAATTTGCCATACTGTAGTGCGGCATCCGCATTCGGCGAAAGTGCAAGACACTTTTCAAAATAATCCTTTGCCTTCCCCCACAATTGCACGCGAACACAGAGCTTACCGAGCAATAGCAAAAGCGCTGGTTGCTGGCCGTAGAGTTTTAACCAGGCACCGGCAATCACTAACTGACGATTAAGATTTTGCAGCGGCAAATCAGCATAAATCGTCACTAGCGCTGGCTCGTAATGCTGCTTTAATGTCTTACGAATTAATTCTTCCAACTCATTTGCTGCTTCCATAAAACGCGTTAATTGCCGTGCATAAGCAAGGACCACGTCAGGATACTTTTTCACACTACGCGGTATTTCATTCCAACGTGCATGCAGTTCATCCAAACTTGCCTCATTAGCGGAGGTTAGCATTTCACAATATAAATTTTTTTCAAACTGAGTCGCTTGCTCTCTTGTTACTACTTTTGCTTTTCGCATACTGGGTAACAAAACTAATAATGCTTTCCAATCGGCGAGACGCACATACACTTTTTCTAATAATCGCAATACGCGCGGATGATGCGGGCTCAGTTGATTAAGACGCAACAGCGTTGCCTGCGCTTCTTCAAGTTGATCTTGTGATAATGCAAGCTCTGCTTGTGTAAGACCAATCGCAAGTTCCGCGTGCGGCGCTATGCGATACGCTTTTTGAATATATTGATCGCGCTTCTCATAAGCCCCTTGTTCGTGTGCTGCTTTCGCCGCCCCTAAAAAATTAACTAAAGGTTCATCAGATCGATTCACACCCGCAATCAACAAGCGCTCTGCTTTACGCCAATAACCTTCCAGTAATAACGTTAAGCCGTGCTGCGTTTTACTGTAAGCACGCCATTTACGCCGTGAAAGAAACCAGTTTTTCAAGCGATACCACATAAATTGAATACCATCGATGCTGGCAATCAATACGTAAAATACGCCCAACAATAGGATAAGACATAAAGCGGCAAACCACAGCGGCATTTGTACCAGCCAACTATGATAAACCAGCAAGAGATAACCAGGATGACGGACGAGCTCAAGCCCAAGCCACACAGAGGCGATTAAAAAAAGTAAAAAAATAATTAAACGCCACATACAACCTCTCCTATGGTGTTACCGCTGTTTGCTCACTTTCAGCGGGTGCTGCCGGCGAAAGATACTGATTAAACAAGGGTAGCGTTGCTGCGAGATTCACCGTTGTTGATTCAAGATTTATTTTTTGCAAATCGTCTAATTGTTGCAGCACAGATTTCGTCGTCTCTGCATCCGCAATAAAATAATGCTGCACCCAATCAATCACTTGTTTAAGACTTGCTTGATAAACAACGGTATTACGATGCAGTACTGCCCACATCGCCGCATCCATTTGCGCATGCATATTTTGATAAAGAAATACTTTTTCTTCCGGCATCACTAAAGGCGCTGCTTTACCGGTGTTATGTCTTATGATTACGATTTGCCGTAACAATTCACCGGTTCGTTTGAGCCCTCTTTCCCACCAGGATAAATTGCTCGTATCTATTATGCTTGCTTCTACTGCTTCTGGTTGTAAGGGCATGGAGGGAAGGGGTAATTGATCGAGTATGTTATTTAAGGTGATTAATTGCTGATAAACAGTCGATACCTCCGTTGAAGGGGCTGCGGCAAGCTTCGTCAAATCATCGGCAATAGCTTTTTTAAGCGTTGCTAACGCTTGATCATTGGTTTGCGCTAACACATCGCTTGCGCGCGTTAGTAATGTTTTTGCAATGGTGATTTCGTTATTTAAAAGCAATTGATCATTCGCGAGTCGCACTAAATACTGCGCTTCAGCCACACGCCATTTATCTAAATTACCTTTTTCAGCAGCATCCCAATCCGCCATTATTTTTTCCTGCTTTGTCGTTATGGCTTGTGATTGCATTGCGATAGATTGGAATTGATCGACTGATTGCTTAAGCCCAGTGATCGCGACTGTATTTTGTTCCGTTTGCGTTTTTAAGGAAGACACAAGCCTTGCGAGCGATACATTCACGTCACCTAACTGGAAAAAACCATATAAAAACGCACAAATGGAAATAATGATCGCCACGGTTGAAAATAAAATGCCCGCTTTTCCCCAATGAAAATGGCTTTTGTTTTCAGCTTGATCGTGCGCTTTGCTCTCATCCATCACTTTTTGCCCTCTTTGATATGCGCCAATTCATTGATGATTGCCTCATGCCCCGCATGATTTGCCACCCATATTGTCTGAAAACCCAAAGCGTGTGCAAGTATTTTTATCCGCTCACTAACGACAACGAGTGGCAGTGAAGAGAGATAAGGCCATCCTTCCTCACCCATTAATTTTTTCAACTGTTGCACACCATCATACGATGTGCAAACAAGGGCATGAATCTCGCTCTTTTTTAGTTGTGCGATAAAAGGTGAAACATTCAGGGTTGGCAATACACGACGATAAGTCACGATCGATGACACCCGTGCGCCGCGCTTTTGTAAGGTGTCGATTACGCTTTGCCGGCCGCCTTCACCACGAATGATAACGATACGCGCTGATGCGACTGATTGAAATTCGGGCAAATCCAGTAATCCTTCACTGCCAAAATTGGTTTTGGGTGCCAACACAGGCGCAAAACCCCGTTGCTTTAATGTTGCGGCCGTGCCCGCACCAACGGCTGCCAATTTCACCTTACCCTGTAAAGAAGGCCAATGTACTCGCAGGGCATCGGCAATTGATTTGACTGCTTGTGGGCTGATAAAGATCAACCAATCCGTATCCTGCAATGCTGCCAATTGCTTATTTAACACTGACTCACTCATGAGTGGTTGAAAAGCAATCGTTGGACAATAAATTCCCCGTCCGCCTAGGGCATGAATCGCCTGACAAAGCGCAATACCTGCTTCTTCTGGCCGCGTAACCAATACTGAAAGAAACAGTAATCTCATAGAAATTCTTTCAAAATTTTCATTGCCCCTTGTTCGAGCAAATGATCAGCCACGTAAATCCCCATCTGTTCCGCTTTTTCCGGCGCACCGCTTAAGCGCGCTCGCAAAATACGCTTGCCATCAAAACTTGCGACCAAAGCACGTAAGCTCAAGATACCGTGATGAATTTCAGCATATGCTGCGACCGGCACCTGGCAATTGCCGCCCAATTGCCGGCACACGGCGCGTTCAGCAAGTACACATAACTGCGTTTTAAGATCGTTTAACGGGGCAATCATGGCAAGGGTTGCGTGATCATTTTCTCGACATTCAATGCCAAGCGCGCCTTGCCCTGCCGCTGGCAACGAGGTCTCTATGGAAAGATAACTGCGAATACGCGAAGTGAGTTTCATGCGCTTTAAACCGGCACCGGCAAGAATCAAGGCATCTACCTCACCCTGATCAAGCCGCCCTAAACGGGTATGAATATTGCCGCGCATGGGTTGATAAGCGATATCCGGACGCTCACTTTTTAGCTGGGTTTGCCGCCGCAAACTGGAGGTACCAATGGATGCGCCCATGGGCAGGTGACCGATAGATTCGTATCGATTGGAAACGAATGCATCCCGCGGATCTTCACGCTCACCAATCACCGGCAAACATAAGCCAGCGGGCAATGTCATGGGCACATCTTTCATTGAATGAACGGCGATATCGGCGCGGCCATCGTAAAGCGCTTCCTCTAACTCTTTAACGAATAACCCCTTCCCGCCAATCGCATTCAACGTGATGTCAAGACAGCGGTCAGCCTCGGTGGTAATGCCCAATAACTCAACAGATAGGCTGGGGTGGGCGGCTGTGAGCCACGCTTTCACGCTTTCTGCTTGATAGAGTGCGAGTGGACTTTCACGTGTTGCGATAACGATGTGTCGTTTGGTCATGTAATCTGCCCTAATTTAATCTGCCCTCTCTGTACATGACAAAAAATATATACTAGCCATTCACCCTTCGAGACGGCGCAAAAAGCGCGCCTCCTCAGGGCGAACGGCCAGTTCATGAGCATATTTAGAACCCGTTCGTGCTGAGCCCTTCGACGAGCTCAGGATGCACGAGCGCGCTTTTTGCGCCGTCTCGAAGCATGAACGGACAATTTTAAATTTTGTCGTATACAGAGATCTGCCCTATAAACTCAGGTTGTTATTGTACCTATTTATCGTAAATACGCTATAATAAGCCACTCATGGACAGATGGATTACGATAAAATGACCAAATCAAACTTTCTCAAGCAATTGGCAAAAGAATTAACTGAGGCACTGCCAACACACGTCAGTGCGCTGAAAAAAGATTTTGAACGTCATTGTCATACGGTTCTTTCTAAGGCATTTAACAAATTTGATCTGGTGACGCGTGAAGAATTTGACACGCAGACAAAAGTATTACAACGGTCGCGCAAAAAATTAGAAGAACTTGATAAACAAATTCGTGAATTAGAAGCGATGCTTCATACGAAGCAAAAAAAACATAAGCATGATTAAACTGCCTTCTTTTGCAAAAACTGATTATGATTTAGAAGAACGTGAGGTTCTTTATCAAGGCATTTTCACGCTAGCACGCTATCATATCACCCATCGCGTGTTTAAAGGTGGCTCCAGTCAACCCTTTACGCGCGAAATATTGGAGCGAAAATCAGCGGCTGCCGTATTGCCCTACGATCCACTTTTGGATCGTGTGATTCTCATCGAACAATTTAGAGCGGGTGCTATTAAAAGCAATACAAATCCGTGGCTGCTTGAAATCGTTGCCGGCGTTTTTAATCACGGCGAAACGCCGGAAAATATCGTTTATCGTGAGGCGGAAGAAGAAGCAGGCTGCAAATTACTAGACCTTTCTCCCATCTGCGAGTATTTTGTAAGTCCGGGTGGTAGTAATGAATATCTGTATTTATTTTGCGGTCGCGTTGATGCGAGTCACGCCGATGGTATCTTTGGTCTCCCTGAAGAAAACGAAGATATACGCGCAATCAGCATGTCAGCAGACGATGCTTTTTCACTGTTGCAACAAGGCAAAATAAAAACCTCGCCTGCCATCATGGCGTTACTATGGTTACAATTAAATAGGGAAAAGCTAAAACAATTATGGCAGAAAAAATAACGCCTAAAAGTGCTAAAAATAAATCGTATACCGCTGAAGCGATTGAAGTCTTAAGCGGTCTTGAACCGGTACGTCGTCGTCCAGGCATGTATACCGATACGACTAATCCGAATCATTTAGCACATGAAGTCATTGATAATAGCGTTGATGAAGCGCTGGAAGGTCACGCAAGTGAAATTCATATCGTGATGCATAAAGATGGCTCGCTTGAAGTAGCGGATAATGGCCGCGGAATGCCGGTTGATATCCATCCGGGCGAAAAAGTGTCGGGTGTTGAATTAATTCTGACACGATTGCACAGCGGTGCAAAATTCTCAAATAAGCAATATCGCTTTTCTGGCGGTTTACACGGTGTTGGTATTTCCGTCGTTAATGCCTTATCAAAACAATTGGAAGTCACCATCAAACGTGGCGGTGACATTTATCGCATGGGGTTTGCTCACGGTGATAAAACGTCAAACTTGAAAGTCATCGGCAAAGCAAATAAAGGTGAAACGGGCACCGCCGTCCGTTTTTGGCCAGAAGCAAAATATTTTGATTCACCACGATTTGTCGCGAATAAATTAAAACACACGCTGCGTGCAAAAGCGGTTTTATGTCCCGGTTTACATGTGACCTACACTGATGAAAGCACTCAGCAAAAAGAAGAATGGTATTACGAAAACGGATTAAGTCATTATCTTGAAGAAGCGGTTGCAGCAACCGTACGTTTACCAGAAGAACCATTCATCGGTTCTTTTTCCAGTCAACACGAAGCCGTCGATTGGGCAGCCTGTTGGTTACCAGACGATGGCAACCTCGTCAGTGAAAGTTATGTGAATTTAGTTCCAACCGCGTTAGGTGGTACACATGTATCTGGCTTTCGTACCGGCCTTTCAGATGCATTACGTGATTTTTGTGAATTCCGTAATTTATTACCACGCGGTATTAAATTGGCACCGGATGATGTATGGGAACGTTGCGCGCATATTATTTCAGTTAAATTGCAAGATCCGCAATTTTCAGGCCAAACCAAAGAAAGATTATCATCGCGTGAATGCGCTGCGTTTGTTTCAGGCGTTGTCAAAGATGCTTTCACTTTATATCTCAATCAACATGTTGCTGTTGGTGAAGCACTCGCGCAACTGGCGATTGCAAATGCGCAAAAGCGGTTAAAAGCATCACAAATGGTGACGCGTAAAAAAGTCACCGCAGGTCCTGCACTGCCTGGGAAATTAATTGATTGCTCACTACAAGATCTACAGCGCACGGAATTATTTTTAGTCGAAGGTGATTCAGCCGGCGGCTCAGCAAAGCAAGCACGCAGCCGTGAATTTCAAGCCGTCATGCCACTGCGCGGTAAAATTTTAAATACGTGGGAAGTGGATGCCGATACGATTTTATCCTCGCAAGAAATTCATGATATCTCAGTAGCGATTGGAGTTGATCCTGCCTCAAGCAATATTGAAGGTTTGCGTTACGGAAAAATTTGCATCTTAGCGGATGCGGATTCTGATGGTAATCACATTGCAACACTCTTGTGCGCACTCTTTGTCAAACATTTTAGACCGCTTGTTGAGGCGGGCCATATTCATATCGCCATGCCGCCACTATTTCGTATCGATCACGGTAAAGAAGTTTATTACGCATTGGATGAAGCGGAAAAACAAGGTGTTTTAGATCGCATTTCTGCCGAATACAAAGACAGGAAACCACGCGTCAACGTGATTCGTTTTAAAGGCTTGGGTGAGATGAATCCGATTCAATTGCGCGAGACAACGATGGATCCGGATACTCGTCGACTGATGCAACTCACTATCACAAAATCAGATCATGCCGATGAAATGCTTGATATGCTACTTGCTAAAAAGCGTTCGCAAGATCGAAAAGCATGGCTCGAAAAGAAAGGCAATTTAGCTGAGGTTTAACCATGACGACTGTCACTAATATAGAACATATTTCTGTTCGTGATTATGCTGAAAAAGCCTATCTCGATTATTCCATGTACGTCATTTTAGATCGCGCATTGCCGCATCTTGGCGATGGTTTAAAACCCGTGCAACGCCGCATTGTTTACGCAATGTCTGAACTCGGTTTGAAAGCATCCGCTAAATTCAAAAAATCCGCGCGCACCGTCGGTGATGTGTTAGGTAAATTCCATCCGCACAGTGATACCGCTTGTTACGAAGCACTGGTTTTAATGGCGCAACCTTTTTCTTATCGTTATCCATTGGTGCAAGGGCAAGGTAATTTCGGCACGGCTGATGATCCTAAATCTTTTGCTGCCATGCGTTATACTGAATCACGTCTTTCAGGTTACGCTGAAGCATTATTATCTGAATTAGAACATGGCACGGTTGATTGGGTACCCAATTTTGATGGCACACTGTATGAACCATCGCTTTTGCCAGCACAATTACCGAATGTGTTATTGAATGGTACCACCGGTATTGCTGTTGGGATGGCAACCGATATTCCACCGCATAATTTAGGTGAAGTCGTGAAAGCACTGACGTGCTTAATCGATAATCCTAAAGCAACGCTTGATGAAATTTGCAAATACATACCAGGGCCTGATTATCCCACCGGTGCTGAAATCATCACGCCCAAATCAGATATTAAAAGCATTTACAAAACGGGCAACGGCGGCATTCGCATGCGTGCGACATATGAAGCGGAAGACGGTGAAATTATTATTACCGCACTGCCATATCAAGTGTCGGGCGGCAAAGTGCTCGAACAAATTGCACAGCAAATGCAAGATAAAAAATTACCGCTTGTTTCAGATTTACGTGATGAATCAGATCATGAAAATCCAACGCGTTTAGTCATCGTACCACGCTCTAATCGTGTTGATGTTGAACCACTCATGAATCACTTATTTGCAACAACAGACCTTGAGCGTAGTTATCGCATCAATTTAAATATGATAGGTACTAACGGCAAGCCGCAAGTAAAAGGTTTGTTACAAATATTGACGGAATGGCTGGAATATCGCACAGAAACCGTTAAACGACGTCTACAACATCGTTTAGACATTATTAATCATCGTTTGCATATTTTGGCCGGCCTTATCATTGTTTATCTCAATCTCGATGAAGTGATACGCATCATCCGAAAAGAAGATAAACCCAAAGACGTTTTAATTAAGCGATTTAAACTGAGTGATGAACAAGCGGATGCAATTTTAGATACGAAATTGCGTCATTTGGCGAAGTTGGAAGAAATGGAAATTCGCCGTGAAGAAGATAAACTCAGCAAAGAAAGAACAGAAATTGAAAAAACGCTGGGATCTTCCGCGCGCTTAAAAAAATTAATTCGTACTGAATTAGAAACGAATGCAGAAAAGTTTGCAGACAAACGTCAATCGCCTATTGTTGCACGAGCGGAAGCGCAAGCGATTAAAGAAACTGAAATTCTGCCTACCGAACCTGTCACTGTTGTACTGTCCTGTAAGGGATGGATACGTTCCGCTAAAGGTCATGACATTGATCCGAATAGTTTAAGTTACAAAGCAGGCGATAGTTTTCTGACGAAAGCCATCGGACGCAGTAATCAGGCCTCTGTCTTTTTAGATTCAACCGGACGCGCTTATTCGCTGCCCACTCACACGCTTCCTTCCGCACGTGGTCAGGGTGAACCGTTGACCGGCCGCTTAAATCCACCACCGGGTGCTGAATTTATTGGCTTAATGCTAGGCGAACCAGACGATTTATACGTACTCGCTTCCGATGCCGGTTATGGTTTCATTGTTAAATTAGATGATTTGCAAGGTAAAAACCGCGCGGGTAAAGCAGCATTGTCCTTACCAAATGGCAGCAAAGCGCTAGCTCCAAAGCAACTTAGCAGCGTAGAAGATGCTCATCTCGCTCTCGTCACGAATACGGGTCATTTACTGGTATTCCCATTAAGTGAATTGCCACAACTTGCCAAAGGTAAAGGCAATAAGCTCATCAGCATTCCAAGCGGTAAAGTGGCATCTCGTGAAGAATTCGTCCAAGACATGGCGATCTTAGCCAATCACCAAAGTTTACTGATTGTTGGCGATGGAAAACCATTCAAAATGAAGCCTAGCGATTGGAAACATTACATCGGTGAACGCAGTCGCCGCGGTAATAAATTACCAAGAGGCTGCCGCAGTGTGAAAGCATTGGCGGTGGAATAAGTAAGATACCCGAATGACGGCAAAGAGCGCCTAATCCGGGCCCTTGCTACCTATTAATCCCTTTTGCTTTCTTATCCGCGATTGTTAAGAATTTTCCTACATCTTTTTTAACCGCAAACAACGTACCACGTGTGCTTAATGTACCAAAGCCAAAAAATTTCTTAATGCCATCACTGATTTTTTCTTTGGTACGTGCAAACCAAGTTTTTACCGCCATTGTAAATGACAATTCTTCAGGGTGTTTTTTAAATGGCGCAATAATTTTATTTTCAACAATCGTCTTAAATGTACTGATGATTGCAGTAATATCATGAATTGTTAAATTTTTCTGTTCATCTGTTGTTAGACAACTTTCAATCTTATCACGCAATCCATAAAGCGTATTTTTTCGTTCGCTATTAAGCCAATCAGGTTCATTCACTCCTAATGCATCATCTAGTATTGTCACTTTTTCTGATTTATTATTTTCAGCTTTTTCAGCTAGATTTTTCTTCTTCGTTTCAACAAAGTGGATCCCATCATTCACACCGTTAAGAATGCATTTTAAAATTTTTTGCAATTGTTTCTTTCGCGTCTCTTGTGAAATAAACAACATTGCTGACAAAACGGTTGCTAAGGAATATGCTTTCTCATCCTCAATATCATACTTCGATTTGTCATCATTAATTAGACATTTTAAAGATGAATCCATTTCATCAAGCAAATGGCTATTTGTTAAATCAAAAGAAGATAAACCCGATTCAATTATCAAAATGACTTCAGGTAGTAGATCATCAGCCGACATCCCCTGCTTACTACCCAAATTCTTATATGCTTGCAATACAATTTCATGCGACAATTCAATAAATTGACGTAAATTAATTTGATCGGCTAATAGTATCTTAACCGCATCTTCCACTCTTCTGCTAATAGTCATTGGCGCTACCCTCTCTCGTTTACGTGACTTCATCTTTTTCTATTAGTACCTAAATATTACAGGAAAAAGCTTAGCATAATATTAAAACCATGGCTTTTTGGGCTATATAGGTGTAAAAAGTCGTATTTTTAAGGTATAGTTGCTTTATTTTTGAGCATATAATG
>MGYG01000039.1 GCA_001801635.1 Gammaproteobacteria bacterium RIFCSPHIGHO2_12_FULL_43_28 | reverse complement strand
ATTGGTGGACTGCCCAAGGGCCGCATCGTTGAAATTTACGGCCCAGAATCCTCTGGTAAAACGACGCTCACTTTGCAAGTCATTGCCGAGTGTCAAAAAAAAGGCGGCACTGCGGCATTTATCGACGCTGAACATGCGCTTGACCCCGGTTATGCAAAACGGCTTGGAGTGAATATCGATGATTTACTCATCTCCCAACCGGATACTGGCGAGCAGGCCCTTGAGATTACCGACATGCTCGTACGCTCAAGCGCCGTCGATGTGGTGATTATTGACTCCGTTGCCGCCCTCACCCCCAAAGCGGAAATTGAAGGCGAAATGGGCGATCAACACATGGGCTTGCAAGCACGTTTAATGTCACAGGCCTTGCGCAAACTGACTGCAAATATTAAGCGCTCAAATACGCTGGTTATCTTCATTAACCAAATTCGTATGAAGATTGGTGTCATGTTTGGCAACCCGGAAACCACGACCGGCGGTAATGCGCTTAAGTTTTATGCCTCTGTTCGTCTTGATATCCGCCGCATTGGCAGCATCAAAAATGGCGAAGAAATTGTGGGCAACGAAACCCGCGTCAAAGTCGTGAAAAATAAAGTCGCCCCCCCGTTCAAACAGGCTGAGTTTGATATTTTGTATAACGAAGGTATTTCACGTGAAAGCGAAATTTTAAACCTCGGCGTTTCACAAGGCTTGATCGACAAATCCGGTGCCTGGTTTAGTTACAATGGCCAACGCATTGGTCAAGGCAAAGAAAATGCCCGTCAATTCTTTAAGGAACACCCAGCAATCGCGGCTGAGATTGAAAAGAAAGTACGCGAATTGTCCATCAACCTGCATGCGGTGGTTGTGAAAAACCATGTGGATGAGGAAGCTGATGCAGCGGAAGAGGTGGCATAAAAAGCTACCGTTTGCGTGTATCCAATCCTGTCATGCCAGCAGGCTTTTGACATCAATGTCATGCCAGCGCGCTTTTGACATCAATGTCATGCCAGCGCGCTTTTAGCTGGCATCCAGGTTTTTTCGTAACGCAACCGACTGGAAGACGACAACTAAGCTAATGTAAGATAAAGTCATCGGCCTTTATAGAAAAGCCGCGTAACTTGAAACTGGATGCCAGCTAAAAGCGCGCTGGCATGACAGTTTTTACATTTCGCTGGCATGACAGTTTTTACATTTCGCTGGCATGACAGTTTTTACATTTCGCTGGCATGACAGTTAGTTGACTGAATTCAAATGACATGGAACTCCCCGTGACCCAAGATGCCATCCGCCAAAAAGCCTTAGACCTCTTGACCCGCCGCGATCATACCGACCAAGAAATCATGCAGAAATTAATGCTAAGAGGTTACTCTAAGGAAGCGATGCAACCCATTGTTCAGGCATTGGTTGAAACTGGGCTTATCGATAATCAGCGCTTTGCAGAAAATTATCGGCATTGGCGGGCGCAAAAAGGCTACGGCCCCTTGCGCATCCACCAGGAATTACAAAGCCGTGGCGTATCGCCTGAGATAATTGCAGAAGTAATCAATATGGCTGATAATGCATGGTCTGTTGATGCTCGCAACCTATGGATAAAGCACTTTAAAAGCTGCTCGCCCCGTGATTTTAAAGAATGCGCCAAACAAATGCGCTTTCTGCAATATCGCGGCTATACACGTGAACAAATTGAAGCTGCCATCAACCAAACCGTCATACCAGAAAACTATTGAAGTGATAACGATAACGCCATGAAAAAAAAAGAAAGAAATTATTTAAGCAGCAATGAAGTCCGCGAACGCTTTTTATCCTATTTTCGCGAAAAAGGGCATGAAATGGTACCGAGCAGTTCGCTCGTACCGGGCAATGACCCTACCCTTTTATTTACCAACGCGGGCATGGTGCAATTTAAAGATGTCTTTCTTGGCACAGAGACACGGCCTTACAAGCGTGCCACGTCAGCCCAACGTTGCGTGCGCGCTGGCGGTAAACATAATGATTTAGACCGCGTTGGCTACACGGCGCGTCATCATACCTTTTTTGAAATGCTCGGGAATTTCAGCTTCGGCGATTACTTTAAACGTGATGCCATTCGTTTTGCCTGGGATTTTTTAATGAATCACCTCCAATTACCACCCGAAAAATTATGGGTGACGGTTTATGAAGAAGATAAAGAAGCAGAAGCGATTTGGCTTAACGAAATAAAAATCGACCCAACGCGTTTTAGCCGTTGCGGCGAAGCGGATAACTTCTGGTCTATGGGACCGACCGGCCCCTGTGGTCCTTGCACCGAAATTTTTTATGATCACGGCGAATCTATCCCAGGTGGGCCACCGGGCAGTTCGGATGCCGATGGGGACCGTTATATTGAAATCTGGAACCTGGTCTTTATGCAGTATGACCGGGCAGCCGATGGCAGCTTAACACCACTTCCTAAACCGTCCGTTGATACCGGCATGGGTTTTGAACGAGTAACAGCAATCGTGCAGGGCGTGCATAACAACTACGACACGGATCTTTTTATTCCACTGATTAAAACGGCAGCCGCACTTGCCAATATCAGCGATACTCGTCATTTTTCATTGCGCGTCATTGCCGATCATATTCGCTCTTGCAGCTTTTTAATCACCGATGGCGTGACGCCATCCAATGAAGGCCGCGGCTATGTTTTACGCCGCATTATTCGCCGTGCAATCCGCCACGGTAATAAAGTTGGCATCCATAGTCCGTTTTTTTATTTACTCGTCAATCCCCTGGTTGAATTAATGGGTGATGCCTACCCGGAACTTGCTAAAGCAGAAACGCATATCGAAAAAGTGTTACGTCAAGAAGAAGAACAATTCAGCCGCACGCTATCCCTTGGTTTAAAATTATTCGAACAAATGGCGAGTGAGTTAAAAGGCGATATCATTCCGGGTGAAACGGTTTTTAAATTATATGACACTTACGGTTTTCCAGCCGATTTAACCGCTGATATCGCGCGTGAACGACGTTTACTTATCGATTACGAAGGCTTTGAAGCCGCCATGTCAGAACAACGTGAACGCTCACGTCAAGCGAGTCAATTTAACGTGCAACAAAATGTGGTTGAAGGCGTTGAAGCGCCAACGGAATTCATTGGTCATAAAAATTTACTCGTTGGACCGTCGGCTGATACCGGAAAAATTTTAGCGATTTATCGCGACAGTAAATTTGTCGACATCCTCGAGACAGGCGAAAAAGCCTCTATCGTTTTAGACCAATCAACTTTTTATGCAGAATCTGGCGGCCAAGTCGGTGACCAAGGAAGCTTAAGCATCAATGACACGGTACGCTTTAGAGTGTTAGACACCGTCAAACAAGGTCATATGCACTTACACTTGGGTAAACTGGAAAAAGGGACGCTCAAGATTGGTGATGAAGTTGAGATGACGGTGGATGCAAAGCGCCGCGCGAGTATCGTCTTAAACCATACCGCCACTCACTTGCTGCACATGGTGTTAAAAGAAGTATTAGGTGAACATGCTGCGCAAAAAGGCTCGCTCGTTGAACCAGAACGTTTGCGCTTTGACTTCTCCCATAGCGCACCTTTAACCAACGACGAATTAAAACGGGTGGAAGAACGTGTCAATGCAGAAATTCGCGCTAACCATGAAGCACACGTGCATATCAGCACCCCCGAAGAAGCAATAGCGAGTGGTGCAGTTGCCCTCTTTGGTGAGCGTTACGGCAAGAAAGTGCGGGTCGTGCATTTTGGTCCTTCGGTTGAATTATGCGGTGGCACGCATGCCGATCGGACGGGTGATATCGGCCTTTTCAAAATCACAACGGAAACCGGGATTGCGGCTGGCATTCGCCGTATTGAAGCGGTCACGGGTGAAGCCGCACTCAACTACCTCGAAAAACGCGAAAAAGACGTTGCCCAGCAATTGGAACAGTCCGCCCAACGCGTACAACAACTGGAAAAAGAAATAGAGCGCAGCAAGCAACAATTAGCTGAATTATGTAGTCGAGATATTGCTGCTCGCGCAATAGAATCTGGTAAAATGAAAATAATCGCCACGAAAGTGGAAGGGCTTGATGGCAAGGCATTAAGGCATGCCATGGAAAGCTTGAAGCAGCAGCTGGGTAGCGCTGTCATCGTACTTGCAACGGTCAAGGACAATAAAGTGGGACTAATCGCTGGTGTTACCGCCGATTTAACGGCGCAAATCAAAGCGAATGACATCATTCAACTCATGGCAAAAGACCTGGGCGGCAAGGGTGGCGGCCGCGCGGAATCAGCAGAAGGCGGCGGCAATAAACCGGAAGCGTTAGATCAGACGCTTGCCGCTATCACGACATGGATCCAGGAAAAGGTAGCTCACTAATGGCGCTTATTGTCCAAAAGTATGGCGGTAGTTCTGTTGGGAGCCTCGATCGCATCCACCAGGTAGCAGATAAAATTATTCAGGCAAAAGAAGCTGGCCATGATGTCGTGGTCGTTGTCTCCGCCATGTATGGTGAAACAGATCGATTAATCCGCTTGGCCAATGCGTTGACCCAACAACCGGAAGCACGCGAGTTTGATATGCTGATTGCGACCGGCGAGCAAGTCTCAATGGCGCTTTTAAGCATGGCACTCAATGCAAAACAATGCGCTGCGCGTTCCTTCACCGGACACCAAGTGGGCATACACACCGACGGTGTTCATACCAATGCCCGCATTTTAGAAGTGAAAACGGATATCATTCAGCGTGAATTAAATAAAGGGAATGTGGTGATTGTCGCTGGTTTTCAAGGGGTAAATGCCCACGGTGATATCACAACGCTTGGTCGTGGCGGCTCAGATACCACTGCCGTTGCCATTGCTACTGCGGTCAAAGCGCACGAATGCCAAATTTATACTGATGTTGCCGGCGTTTATACAACCGATCCACATCTTGTTCCCGAAGCGAGTCTCTTACCACAAATTTCATTTGAAGAAATGCTTGAGATGGCAAGCCTTGGTGCGAAAGTATTACAAATGCGCTCGGTTGAACTTGCCAGTAAATATAATATGCCCATTCGCGTGCTATCATCTTTCGCTGATGGCCCGGGTACCTTAGTGACCTTTGAGGATAAGATCATGGTTAAACGTTTAGTTTCAGGCATCGCCTTCAGTCGTGAAGAAGCGATTCTTTCATTATCTGGTATTCCACCCCATCTTGGCATGGAAGGCCGTATCCTCAGTAAAATTGGCGACATGCACATAGAAATTGACATGATCGCGCAAAACATGACGGGCGAAGATGCCGTTGATTTTACTTTCACGGTCAGTCGTCGTGAATTCACCAAAGCCCTAAAAGCCGTTGAAGAATTAGCTGAAGAACTGCATGCAACCTCCATTAAGACGAATTCAAAAGTAGCGAAAATTTCATTGGTTGGTATTGGCATGCGCTCACATACAGGGGTTGCAAGCACCATGTTTAAAGCGCTGGGTGATGCAGGTATTAACATTCAAATGATTACGACGTCCGAAATTAAAATTTCTGTTGTCATCGATGAAATTCATTTGGAAACCGGCGTGCGCGCCATACACCGTGCATTTGAATTAGATAAACTGCCGGCCTCATCGGAGCAATTGTTTATTGAATAACGAGGACAGTCCGTGAAAAACCTAACGAAGTCACCCTGCTTATTATGGATGATGATCATTTCAAGAAATTATGTCAGGAAGAAGCTTATCTTGCACTGCATATCGTTTTAAGAATGATTCCAGCCATTACGCAAAAGCTAAGACAAACCACCGGGCGGTTAGTTGATAAGTTATAACGCTATTTCTTCTATCCCCTTGCCGCCTAAAAAAAAACGCAAATCCTATTTGCAGAATGCCGCATTTTTGTTTACTATTGCACACCTTGAAAGTTGCAGATGGCTAAGCGGGTTGATGTCCTCACTCTCTTTCTCAGCCGCGCGCGATAACAATTTAACTATTTGAATTATTTATGGAATCTAAAACGAGATCGGTCGATAAAATGGACAAGGCAGTTTTTTAAAGGAGATGGATAATGCTCATATTAACAAGACGTGTGGGTGAAACAATTATTATCGGTGACGATATCGTCGTGACCGTGCTTGGTATTAAAGGTAACCAAGTGCGTATTGGCATTAATGCGCCATCAAACGTATCGGTTCATAGAGAAGAAATTTACCAGCGCATACAACAAGAAAAAAATGCGCCATCAAAGCCGACTGAACCTGTTGCTGCGCAAGCACCAATAGCCCCTTCGGTGTCGACTAACGCTTCTTCATCAGTCACGATTAAAAAGAAGCGCGAGATAAAAATCGATAAAAATAATGATGATAATCATGGTAATAAGGCGTAACTAACGCTATAGTTCCTGTCTCGGAAGGCGCTGAATAAGGCCAACCAAGACGAAATTCGGCGGGATGCTGCCGAAGTGTCAGGAGAGGTGGCCGAGCGGCTGAAGGCGCTCCCCTGCTAAGGGAGTATGGGGTCAAAAACTCCATCGAGGGTTCGAATCCCTCCCTCTCCGTTTTTGAGGTATGAATACGTTTTTAACACGCGCCCGTAGCTCAGCTGGATAGAGTATCTGGCTACGAACCAGGGGGTCGGGAGTTCGAATCTCTCCGGGCGCGTACTAAAAACTAATCACCAACCCAATCTATTCTGCGCCCGTAGCTCAGCTGGATAGAGTATCTGGCTTCGAACCAGGTGGTCGGGAGTTCGAATCTCTCCGGGCGCGAAAATAAATGAGCCCGCGATAGCGGGCTTTTTTATTTTCGTATTTGAAGTGATTCGAACGCCCGACATAAAAATTTCAGTTCGACAAATTCGCATTAGCGAATTTGAGCGTCAGCAATCTCTCCGGGCGCGATAAAAAACCAGAGACACCCCACAGGGTGTTTCTGGTTTTTTTTGCCCGCCTAGAAGGGTTCGAACTCCCGACATAAAAACTTTAGTTCGACAAATCGTAACAGCCCGGTGTATATGCAGGAGGTTCGTCATTGCGAGGAGCGCTTTTTGCGACGAAGCAAACCAGGCTTTGACTTTATAGGATCCAAGCGTATAAATCGATCCATTTAGGATTCATTCCCTCGATTAATGCAAGTTTCTTTTTCCTCGAGCCCCCTTTAATTTGTTTTTCCCTTGTAATAGCACCGAGCATATCTTCATGTATCTCATAATAGACAAGCAATTTGCAGTCATAGCGACCACTAAATCCTGGGATGCTGTTATTCTTATGTTGATAAACACGTTTAACAAGATCGCTTGTTACACCTATGTACAGTGTGCCGTTGCGTTTATTAGCCATAATGTAAATAGCAGGACGCTTTTCCATGCGTGCTCCTATGAGTAATTGGTTGAAAGATTTTCGAGAATAGTGATCAAGCTATTGGGGCATGTATTAAATGCAATGTCCTTAATAAAATAACAGCACTCGGCATGCCGGAGAGTTATGCAGCTCCATAGGCAATAAAGTCAAAGCCTGGTTTGCTTCGTCGCAAAAAGCGCTCCTCGCAATGACGTACTAATCTGCTATTATTGCAACAATGAGTCAACGCCCTTCTCGCGACACGCAGCACACGCTAACCTCTTTTCAAGCTTCGTTTCTCATCCAAACCCTCGCCCATGCGTTTTTCACACTGAAGTAACACGGGGATATTGGCATTAATTTTATTATTTTCATCAATCCAGTGGAGCTCAATAAGCACTTGGCGAGATCTGGCACCGCACTGATTAATAG
>MGYG01000038.1 GCA_001801635.1 Gammaproteobacteria bacterium RIFCSPHIGHO2_12_FULL_43_28 | reverse complement strand
TCGATGGTCATGTGCATCAATGGTTTACTGACAATACCCCTATGCGTTTTAGAAGTTATGGCTGGCACGTCATATCAGAGGTTGATGGGCACGATAGTGCAGCAGTCAAAAAAGCAATCGAAGAAGCGCAACGCATAACAGATAAACCAATTTTGATTTGCTGTAAAACGACGATTGGCTGGGGCGCGCCTAATTTGGCGGGCAGTGAAAAAACACACGGCGCTGCATTAGGCGATAAAGAAATTGCAGCCGTACGATCTGCATTGAATTGGCCCTACGAAGCCTTTTTGGTGCCAGATGAAATTTATTGCTCATGGGATGCACGCAAGAGCGGTGCCGCAAATGAAAAAGCGTGGCAAAACTTATTTGAACAGTATGAGGCTGCTTACCCTGAGTTGGCTGAAGTCCTACTAAGACGAATGAGCGATCAATTGCCGACAGATTGGCATGAAAAATCCAATCAATTATTGCATGAATTAAACGCGAAAAAAGCCGCAGTGGCGACACGTAAAGCCTCGCAACTGTGTCTTGATCATTATGCCAATGAATTGCCAGAAATTCTGGGCGGCTCAGCGGATTTAACCGAATCAAATTGCACGAATTGGAAAGGCATGAAGGTTTTTTCAAAAGAGACACCGGATGGCCGCTATATTCATTATGGTGTGCGTGAGTTTGGTATGTCAGCCATCATGAATGGCATGGCATTACATAAAGGCGTATTACCTTTTGGTGGAACGTTTTTGACGTTTTCAGATTATGCGCGTAATGCGATTCGCCTCGCTTCTATTATGCGGCAACGGGTTGTATTTGTTTATAGTCATGATTCGATTGGCTTAGGTGAAGATGGTCCGACGCATCAACCGATTGAGCAATTGCCCGCATTACGCATGATGCCTAATCTTTCGCTGTGGCGCCCTTGTGATAGCGTTGAAACAGCCATTGCCTGGCGCGCTGCCATTGAAAGACAAGGCCCAACGTGTCTTTTGCTTTCGCGTCAAGTATTGCCGCATCAAGTGCATGATGAAAAAAACTTATCGCTTATACAACGTGGCGGTTACATCTTGTTAGATTATGCGAACGGCAAACCCGATGCTATTTTAATAGCAACGGGCTCTGAAGTATCACTGGCAGTCGAAGCGGCGAACCAATTAAAAGAAGAAGAAATTTATGTGCGCGTTGTTTCAATGCCATCAACGGATGTTTTTCTTGCGCAAGATGAAGCGTATCGTGATGCAGTATTGCCGGACACGGTCATGACAAGAATCGCCATTGAAGCGGCTGCAACGGCTTACTGGCATCAATTTGTTGGTACAAATGGCGCTGTGATCGGGCTTGATCGCTACGGTGCGTCTGCGCCAGCAAAAGAGGTTTATCGCGACTGTGGTATCACGACAGAACGAGTAGTGGCAATCACAAAAGAAGTTATCTATTCCGCGGCAAGCGCGTTAGCGCATCCGCAAAAAAAATGTGTTTCAGGTATGGTGATATAAGTAGAGTTACTGGAGAAATTAACATGACGATTAGAGTTGCAATTAATGGTTACGGCCGTATTGGACGCAATATTCTGCGTGCTCATTACGAAAAAAAACTGCACCCAGAAATTCAAATTGTTGCGATCAATGATCTTGGCGATATCGCAACCAACGTTCATTTAACGCGTTATGATACAACGCATGGTAAATTTCCAGGGGACGTGTCGGTTGCAAAAGAGGGGATGCAAGTAAATGGCAACACCATTCGCATTGTTGCAGAAAGAGATCCAAAGAAACTTCCATGGAAAGAATTAAATATTGATATCGTATTCGAATGCACCGGACTTTTCACCAGCAAAGAAAAAGCAGCGCAGCATTTGGAAGCGGGTGCAAAAAAAGTGATTATCTCAGCGCCAGGAACGGGTGTTGATGCGACGATTGTGTACGGTGTTAATCACCAGATTTTGAAAACCTCCGATACCGTTATTTCAAATGCATCCTGCACCACGAATTGTTTAGCCTCTGTTGTTAAACCATTAAATGAAAGTGTAGGGATTGTTAGCGGGCTCATGAATACCGTGCATGCATTCACGAATGATCAAAGCTTGATTGATGTTTATCACAGTGATTTGCGCCGCGCACGTTCCGCGACCCAATCGATTATTCCTACCAAAACGGGTGCCGCCTCTGCGCTTGGCTTGGTGCTGCCTGAATTAGACGGCAAACTCGATGGTTTTGCGGTACGTGTGCCAACGATTAATGTTTCATTGGTCGATCTTACTTTTGAAGCAAAGCGCGCAACCACCGTTGATGAAATCAATGGCGTTATTCGTAAGGCAGCAGAAGGCCCAATGAAAGAAGTGTTGGCTTACAATGAAGAACAATTAGTTTCATGCGATTTTAATCACAATCCTGCTTCAGCTATCTTCGATACCTTTGGCACAAAGGTGATTGGTAATTTAGTAAAAGTGTTGGCTTGGTATGATAATGAGTGGGGCTTTTCTAATCGTATGTTAGATGTTGCTTCTGCCTGGATGAAATTAAAATAACTAAGGAGAGGCTTATGTCTGTTTCGATGGCTGACATTATGGCGGTGGTCCATCGTCATGCACCGCGAAACTTCCAACCCAGGTTTGGTATGATTTTGGGTTCTGGTCTTTCATCACTTGCTGATCAAATGACGCAGGTGGTTTCTATCCCCTATCAAGCGATTCCTGGCATACAAACGGGTTCGGTTTCAGGTCATGCTTCGTTGCTGCAAATGGGTTATCTCAATGATATTCCAGTGGTTTGCTTGCGAGGCAGATTGCATCTTTATGAAGGCGTTGCTTATGAGCCAATCGCGACCTTGGTGCGCATCGTTAGAAATTTAGGGTGTCATTGCTTTATCGTGACGGGTGCCGCTGGTTCTTTGCGTGAAGAGGTTGGCCCCGGCGAACTCATGATGATTAATGATCACATTAATTTTCAGCCAGGCAATCCGTTAGTGGGTGCGAATGATGAAAGTATTGGACCGCGTTTTCTCGCGATGGAAGATGCGTACGATCACAATTTACGAGAAATCATGATAGCCTGTGCTGAACGTTTACATATTCCATTGCAGCAAGGGGTTTATATTTCAACGTTAGGGCCCTCGTTTGAAACGCCGGCTGAAATCCGCGCATTTAGAATGTGGGGTGCGGATGCAGTTGGGATGTCGTGTGTGCCAGAAGTTATTTTAGCGCGACATGCGGGCATGCGTGTTGCTTGTGTGGCGGCGATTACCAATCTCGCGGCTGGTATGCAGCATGAAAAAATATCACATACCGGAACATTACAATATGGTGAAATTGCAGCGCGCAAATTAATTAAACTGTTGCCGGAATTTTTAAAGGATGCAAATGAAAGTGGATTGGCTTCTTAGCGCCAAACAATCTATTCAATCAATAAGGCAAATTAACGTTGATTCAGCATTAAGTGCAAGATTGGTTGGTCTTATTGATTTGACGAGTTTAAATGAAACTGACACGGAAGCGAGTGTCGCTGCCTTTTGCAATAAAGCGAATACACCCATAGGACCAGTTGCCGCCGTCTGTGTTTATCCTCAATTTGTTCGTATGGTTGCAGCTACTTTCAAAGCGTCGCGAATAAGGGTAGCAACTGTTGTTAATTTTCCAGAAGGTAATCAGCCTATTGAAGCGGTGTTGGCTGATATCAACCAAGTTATCGAAGATGGTGCAAACGAAGTCGATGTTGTTTTTCCCTACGCCACTTATCTTGCCGGCGATCAAACGTATGCACATCGTTTTGTGGAATATTGTAAAGCCGCCGTGGGGGATAACATTAAACTCAAGGTGATATTGGAAACAGGCGCATTGCACGAAGCGGAAACGATTGCAAATGCAGCGTGTGATGTCATTTCAGCGGGTGCTGATTTTGTGAAAACCTCAACGGGGAAAATTCCTGAAGGCGCAACCCTCGAAGCTGCCGCCGCTATTTTACTGGCGATTAAATCAATGTCAGCGACGCACAAAAAAACAGTGGGTTTGAAAGTGTCTGGCGGTATTCGTGAACTTTCTGAAGCAGCGCAATACGTTGCACTCGCAGAAACCATCATGGGACCAACTTGGGTAACGCCTGATACCTTTCGCATTGGCGCGAGCAAACTGGTCGAGAAATTGATTTAGGTGGAAGCCTCTTTGTTGTCATGCCAGCGTGCTTTTAGCTGGCATCTAGTATTTTAAGCATTTCCTGGATGCCACCTCGCACAAAAAGCGTGCGGCTGGCATGACATTTCTTTTCTTCAGCGAAAGCCTCTTTGTTGTCATGCCAGCGGCTTTTAAGCTGGCAACCAGGTTTTTAAAAAAAGGTTGTCTTGTCAGCTAAGCCTACCTCAAGTATTTTTATCTGGATGCCTCGCACAAAAAACGTGCGGCTGGCATGACATACAGTCTACTTCCTCAATCGCGGCGAACTGCTCTCACGATTGAAAGTAGATGAATCACTGCTCTTTATTGGCTGCATCACTTTTTTATTTTCTTTTTTTGTTTTAGTTAAAGCAATTTTTATGGTTTCTTCAAATTTGCTTTTATTATTTTTAAATTCGTCTTCCAGTTTTAATAATTTCTTTTTTGCATCGTAGATTTTACTTTGCATCTTTCCTCGTTGACCTTCGATATTGGAAAGCAGAAAGCTTGGTTGTCCCGTTGTTGTATTCGTCAGTTTTTCAAAGCCTTCAATTTTTTGCTTGTTCGTCACTATTTTTTGGTCAATTTAAAAATCTGATTACTTCATTCCAGTTGGGCATGCTCAAAGATGAGGGTAGTGGCAGGGCGATTTTCTGTAGCCTTTTTTGCCCATTTGCGTATAAAATCAACCATCCTTAAAACCATAGAATTCACTTATGAATACCTTACACAAGCAGGAAAAAGTTGGTCATTCAAAGCAAGCCTGGGTCGTGACACTGACTGCTTCTCTCTTTTTTTTCTATGAATTCATACAGATGAATTTCTTCAATACGATCAATACGGAATTAAGAGAAGCCTTTCAGCTGGACGCGGTTGATATTGGTCATTTATTTTCCATGTACTTTTATGCAAACGCCCTCTGCATTTTTCCAGTCGGTAATTTGCTTGATCGTTTCTCAACTAAAAAAATGCTCCTCTTTGCGGTCACAATTTGTACAGTTGGTACTTTGATCTTTACTATCTCAACGCATTATTCACAGGCGGCGTTTGGCCGCTTTTTGGTGGGCATGGGCGCCTCATTCTGCTTCTTAAGTTGTATCAGGATTGCCTCACGCTGGTTCCCTCCGCAGCGCATGGCCTTTGTGACTGGTATTGTCGTGACGATGGCGATGCTAGGTGGTTTGATGGCACAAACACCGTTTGCCTTAGTGACGCATTACTTCGGCGATTGGCGAATGACCATGTATTTGAATACGCTTTTGGGTGTGGTTATTTTAATCGCCGTCTTTTTGGTGGTTGAAGATCGTCCGCCGAACTCGCATCACGAGGCGGCAACAGAGCATAACCACTTAAAAGAATTAGGTGTGTGGCGGTGTGTCAAGCTTGCGGCGTTGAACCCACAAAACTGGCTGGGTGGGCTTTACACCTCTTTCATGAATTTACCGGTATTTATTTTGGGCGGCTTGTGGGGCATTCTTTATCTGACGCAAGCGCATCACTTGACCGCAGCGCAAGCCTCATATGCGACGACCATCTTCTTTGTTGGTGTCATCGTTGGCTCTCCGCTCTTTGGCTACGTATCTGATCACATTGAACGTCGCGTGTTGCCAATGGTGTTTGGCGCGATTGCATCACTGCTTGTTGTGACGGTACTCATGTATGTGCCAAATTTATCGCTTCCATCGGTCATCGCGCTATTTTTCCTGATCGGTTTAACAACGAGTTCTCAGGTATTGAGTTACCCAACGATTGCGGAATTGAATCCGCTTTATTTGACCAGTACCGCGGTGAGTATCGATTCTGTTTGCATCATGATAAGTGGGTTTGTGGTGCCGCCTTTATTTGGTTGGTTGATGGAAGGCAGCGGGATCCAACGAGTCGTGGATGGGGTTGCGATATATGATGCGCACGATTTTAATCGCGCGATGTTGATCATTCCAGCCGCATTTGTTATCAGTTTAATTCTTACCCTCTTTATTCGCGAAACGAATTGTCGTTCGCAGGCTTAAAAGGAGTTTCGCTGTCATGCCAAGAGCATTTGTTATCATGTTGGATTCATTTGGTCTTGGCGCAACAGCAGATGCCGATAAATACGGCGATCAAGGCGCAGATACCATACGGCATATTGCCGAGTGGTGTCAGGCAGGCAAGGCAGATAAAGCAGGTGTCCGCTCGGGTCCACTGCATCTCCCCAATTTGACTCGCCTTGGTTTAAATGGCGCTGCCATGATTAGCCAGGGTAAATCCATTCCTGGATTAGATCAGCATGCAGTCATGACGGGCGCTTACGGTTGTGCGGAAGAATTAAGTCTTGGCAAAGATACCCAAAGCGGTCACTGGGAAATGGCCGGTGTGCCTGTTTTATTTGAATGGGGTTATTTCAAGCAAGATAATCCCTGTTTCCCGCCAGAATTATTAAATGATTTGATTGGGCAAGCCAAACTGCCTGGCGTGCTCGGCAATAAGCACGCATCGGGTACGGTCATTCTCGAAGAATTGGGTGAGTTGCATCAGAAAACCGGCAAGCCAATTGTGTATACGTCTGCCGATAGTGTTTTTCAAATCGCAGCACACGAAGAAAGTTTTGGTTTGGATAGATTGTATGAGGTGTGTGCGATAGCGCGCAAACTCGTTGATGATTACCATATTGGACGTGTTATTGCGCGGCCATTTTTGGGCACACCAAATAAATACTATCGAACAGGTAATCGCCATGATTATGCTGTGCCACCGCCGTCACCCACTTTGTTAGATGATTTAGTTGCAGCCGGCGGTTCTGTGATTGCTATTGGAAAAGTCGCTGATATTTATGCGCACCATGGGATTACAAAAGAAGTGAAGGCAGATGGTAACAAAGCATTATTCGAAACGTTTATCAATGAAGCAAAAAATGCGCCCGATAAAAGTCTCACGTTTGTAAATTTGGTTGATTTTGATATGGTGTTTGGCCATCGGCGTGATGTGATTGGCTATGCAAAAGCATTAGAAGATTTTGACAGTTGGCTGCCATCGTTTGAAAAAATATTAAAACCAGGGGACATGGCCATCATTACAGCCGATCACGGCTGTGATCCCACCTGGATTGGATCAGATCATACGCGCGAACACGTCCCTGTCCTTGCCTTTGGTCCAGACATTAAAGCGGGGTCCCTGGGTTTACGAAAATCATTTGCGGATATCGGGCAGAGCATTGCAAAGCATCTCGGACTCGCGCCTTTGAAGTATGGAGTGGTGTTTGGTTAGTTGTGCCATGTTTCATTGTATACTTACGGCACCCCTGCGTGACTATCTCAAACAATCATGCAACTATGAGACTTATGCGTATCACGATTTACTTCGTGTTGCGCAGTTGAATGTTGCAATTGCTGCTTAACTTCTGAAAATCCTGATGCTTTTGCTCGACATAGTTTTTGAAATCCGGTCCGCCCCCGTGCACCCCGCCCGCGCGCCCGGCCATAAATACTTATTGCAAAATCAAAACCCAAACCAGCACGTGAATCATCAACGAGAGTCCGAGGAAACTCATTTTGGGAATCATGTTCGTAGTGAAAAGATCGCTTCATCTCATGTAAATTCTTGATTGTATCAACGTCTTGTGCAAACGCCTGTCTATCCACTGCGGGTAAACGGCGTTCGGGAAAAAGCAATTGTCGCCAGACTAGTCGGTTTTTGTAATAATCAGCGCCATTATGGCTTAATGCATCCCATTCTTTATTAAGAAGTTCAAAAACTTGAAAAAGAGTTGCATAGATAAAGCCAATATACTTAATTTGTGCTTCAGGCGTTTTTAATTCACGCGGCGCAAACGCTTTTCTAAATGCTTCTAGTGCGGTGCGCAGCTCACTTTTATAATCTGGATTATATTTATTAGCTGTCGTATCCGTCGCAAGTTCTTCGGTGATATCTGCTTTTGAACTTCGCTTGATGATATCGATGAGGGCTTTAATGTCATACGGTTTTACGTTAAGCATATTGTCAATCGCTGCTTCATAACGTTTGAATTGCTCTTCGCGCAGTTTTTTGCATTCATTGACAAAATCTTCTTTCTTTATTGAATTATCTTTTAGCTCAATCTTTTCAAAATACTCACCGACCATGAGCGCCATATCAGGATCACCGATTAATGCGCATTCATAAGGCGTCACGCGTTTTAACGTAAGGCCACCCATTGTGGTGACGTTTGCTGCTTGCAATACTAAACGTGGGTTTGCTTCCAGCATTTTTTTGGCTGCATCTTTATTGCCATCAGCAATTAGCTGCACGAGCGTGTCGGCTTCGGGGTCGTGAAAATCACTGATTTCACGTATAAGATCGATAGGGAAACAATCACGATTAAAAAGATTATTTTCACGTTTAGTGCTGAACATCAGTAAATCATAGAATTGTTTTCGATTTAGCATGCGAAGAGGCCTCGTTTTGGTCGGTTTTTATAGTGCTGCTAGTGTGACAGTTGAAGCTTAAGAAAAGCTTAAATCGGGCGTCTCTTTGGTGAAAAAATATGCAGATTAGTGGTTGGCTGGGGGGGCAAACAGGGGTGCTGGATGGTCACAATTCTTCACATAGCCGAATAAAAAGGTCCGCCTCTAAAAGACGTAATTCATTTCATGCTCTTGCGAACACGTACCTGTCCTTGCTTTTGGTTCTGACATTAAAGCGGGATCCCTGGGTTTACGAAAATTATTTGCGGATCTTGGGTTAAACGAAAATTTAAACAATTTTTATCTAGTCTATTGATTTTAATGTTGTTTGTAGTTTACAAAACTATAGTATATAATTATAAATGTAAACTACGAGGGTTGATCTATGTTAGGTAAAAGAATTCAACGGGCACGAAAGGCATTAGGCTTGTCTCTACGGGATTTGGGCGACCAAATTGCTCTGAGCCATGCTGCGATTAAAAAATACGAAGATGATGAGGTGACTCCTTCCTCAGATGTTCTTATTAAACTTGGGAAAGCGCTGCACGTTAGAGTGGAGTATTTCTTTAGGCCAGAACGTTTTACTTTAGAAAACATTCACTATCGTAAGCATGCGGATATGCCAGAACGTCATTTAGAAGAAATCACCGCAAAAATACTAGATCAACTCGAGCGGCGGGTTGAGCTTGAAAATTTATTTCCGACTCCACCAGTGCAATCGTTTTTAGTAAAGAAGTTGCCTAAAAAAATAAACCATATTGATGAAGTAGAAAAACTTGCGAATCAAATCCGCAATCAATGGAGTTTAGGATTTGATCCTACCCCTGATTTAATCGATATCTTTGAAGAGCAAGGCATAAAAATATTTGGCATTGATAATGAACAATATCCTAAAATTGACGGACTTTATGCTGAAGTTAATGGGATGCCTGTTGTCGTTGTTGGCGATCAACGACCCGGTGATAGACAGCGATTTACTTTAGCACATGAATTAGGTCATCTTCTTTTAGATAATCGCCTTGAGGATGGCTTGGATATAGAGAGTTGCTGCAATAGATTTGCAGGCGCATTTCTATTACCGAAACAATCACTCGTAAATGTTTTGGGAGAGCATCGTACCTCGATAGAACCACGTGAGCTAAGTCTCCTGAAGCAAGAATTTGGAATTAGCATGACTAGTATTTTGCATCGTCTTGAAGAAACTGGAATTATATCTAGTCATGTTTATCGGCAATTACGCGCTGAATTCAATGAGCGCGGATGGTCTAAGAAAGAGCCTGGTGAGCAATACCCAAAAGAAATAACGCATATTTTTGAGCAAATGATTTTTCACGCCCTTGCTGAGCAATATATTGGTGAATCTAAAGCCGCAGAACTAATGAATATGCCGCTTGAATCATTCAGGTCTCTGCGTGCTATGGAGAGCCAAGATGTTGCTCATCATCAGTGATGCAAGTGTATTAATTGATATTGAATGTGGTGAATTAACAAGTGCGATGTTTAGTTTGCCTTGGCAATTTGCCGTGCCGGATATTTTGTTTTCAGAAGAATTATCTGATCGACATGGACACTTATCGAAATTCGGCCTAATAAGCAAAACGATGAGTGGAGAGTTAGTTGCTGAAGCTTATAGCTTGCGGCAGAAATATGTTAAGACAAGTGTTAATGATTTGTTGGCGTTGACTCTCGCGAAAAACGAAAAGTGTCAGTTGTTGACGGGCGATAAAGCGTTACGTGAAGTTGCTAAAGAATTAAGTGTTGATGTGCATGGCACAATATGGTTAGTTGAGCAAATGCTTCAAAGCAAACAAATAACAGTTGGATTTGCACGTATTTCCTTTCAACGGATGAAGGATGCTGGCAGTCGGTTGCCGTGGGATGAAGTTGAAAAAATGGTATATAATTTTTAATTTCTCGGACTCGCACCTTTGAAGTATGGAGTGGTGTTTGGTTAGGCATACCGACCGACCCTTCCAGCAACCCTGCCGACGCGTGTTAAGCCAGTAAATTTGCCCACATTAGCCTCATCTGCTAAACTCGAGGGCAATATAAAAAGTAGATGGTGTAGCCCGGGTTAGCACGCAGTGCGTAACCCGGGGACATGGGAATATTGATGCATGATAAACCCCGTATTTCGCTCTGCTCAATACGGGCTACTGGATACTACGCAGCAGGGCTTCTCGAAAAACATCTTACTGAATCAGATAAATTGATGAATCTTTCCTTGGTTCTCTCTTAGTAACGATACTTCGCAACTTGATAAGGTTGTTGTTTTTGCTCGACATAAGTTTTGACACCCCACACGTCGACCCCCTGCACCACGTCGCATACACACTCCACCAAGGCCCACCCGCCACAAAAACTATAAACAAAATGAGAAACACCGAGGCGTGAATCAAAGAAAGAAGTCTTTTTATCATCAAGCAATTTGCTACGCGTTAACTGCTGCTTCTTCTCAACCACATCACCTACACCATCACACATCGCTTGTGCCAGGTTCGCAGGGAAATAACCCTCAATACCACCAAACCCTTTCACCGCTACCAGGTTATTCTTTTTGCTGTTAAACCCACCAAATTTATCATAATAATGATGGTATAACTCCACTGCCTTGATGAAGAGATCTTCATTGAAATGATAGCCCGTCTTAAACTCGCGTGTATTTTCTATTTCAAGATACTGTTTAAATACTTTTATCGCATCGTCAAGCTCATGATCGTTTTTTGCTTTATCAATCGCTTTAAATAGCTTTTGAAGCGCATCTAAATCACGCTGCTTGCGCGCTTCTTCTTCCTTTTCAAATCCTTCAGGAAATTGCTCGTTGTATTGCTTATTTCTTTCTTCTTCGCTGTTTGGTAATTGCAGCAAATAGCGCTCAAGCATTTCCGCCATTTCTTCAAATTGACCCGGATATGGGCTCACGTCTTTTGCACCTAAAGCGATTTGGTAAGCTGTGCCATAAATCGTGCGGCCGGCTTCGTCCACCACCTTGGCTTTATGCAGCAATAAGCCTGGGTCTTTTTTAAGCATCGTTTCTGCTTCTGCTTTTTCACCGCGGACAACGTGGGTTAAGAATTGATGAATAATCTTATTTGCAGGTTTGATATCTGCTTTGTAGCTAAAGAGAAGATGCTTACTGCCAATCTCAGCTAAATATTTTCTTTCAAGTGGTGAGAGGTATTGGCCAATACTTGGATCATTCGTTTTTCCATTGAGTACATCGGAAGGTAGGTCAACGAGCGTAAGTTCATCCGCAGAATTTTCTGGCTGGGTTGGTACTTCTATCAATTCAACCATTTTCTTTTTATTTATTTCTTCATTCGGATTATTTTTTCTACTACCTGACATCACTCACCTCGTTTTTAGGACTCGTTTTAATTACCTGCCAATTTGACAGATAAGGCTTAAGAAAAACTTAAATTGGAGGGGTTTCTGGTGAAAAAATGTGTAAATCGATGGGCTAGTTAGATTCGTAGCCTGGGTTAGCACACGGTTCGTAACCCGAGGCCATAGGAATATTGATGCATGATAAATCCCGTATTTCGCTCTGCTCAATACGGGCTACTGGCTAAGCAATCGGTAGCACTAACGTGAACGTGGCTCCTTTACCGATGCCCTCACTCTCAGCCGTCATTGAACCGCGCAATTCATGAGCCAATAAAAAAGAATTATGCAGTCCATAACC
>MGYG01000037.1 GCA_001801635.1 Gammaproteobacteria bacterium RIFCSPHIGHO2_12_FULL_43_28 | reverse complement strand
ATTGCGATGGAAGAAGGTGTACGATTTGCTATCCGTGAGGGTGGTCGTACGGTGGGTGCTGGTGTGGTTGCTAAGGTTGTGCAGTAAGCGAGTTAAGTTAGGCCAGTAGCTCAATTGGCAGAGCGGCGGTCTCCAAAACCGCAGGTTGGGGGTTCGAGACCCTCCTGGCCTGATTGTTTCAATGAACTATGCGAGAGTATGGCGTGAAATCAAAGGCGAATGTAATGGCGTTAAAGTCTGATAATCAGGTAGCGGTAGGGCTAGACTGGCTAAAATGGTCAGTTGCGATCATTTTATTACTTGCCGGATTGATCGGTAATCATTACTATAGCGAAGTTTCCATGCCGATTCGCACACTAGCCTGGCTGGCGGTTCTTGCGATAGCGGCTTTTGTCGCGTCCAAAACCCAGAAGGGCCAATGGGTCGTTGGTTTTTTCCGTGACTCGCGTGTTGAGCTTAGAAAGGTTGTTTGGCCAAGTCGTGATGAAACCATGCAGACAACGTTAATTGTTGCCGTTATGGTTGTCGTTCTGGCACTTATATTGTGGGGGATGGATGCTGTTCTAGTGTCGTTAATCGGTTGGTTAACAGGACAGAATGGCTGATTTGCCTTTTTCAAGTAATTATCGGGGAACTTTTATATGACAACAGATCAGACTATGCCAAAAAAGCGCTGGTATGTTGTGCATGCATACTCTGGATTTGAAAAATTTGTTATGCAGGCCCTACAAGAACGTATACAGGTAGATGGTTTGGACGATAAGTTTGGCAAGATTTTGGTGCCAACCGAAGAAGTCGTCGAATTGCGTGGTGGTCAAAAAAGAAAGAGTGAACGCAAATTTTTCCCAGGTTATGTCCTGGTTGAGATGGTGATGGATGAGCAAACCTGGCATTTGGTTCGTTCTATTCCAAAAGTACTAGGTTTTATTGGCGGTACGAGTGACAAACCTGCGCCTATATCGCCAAAAGAAGCAGAAAATATTCTGCAGCGTATGCAAGATAGCAGTGAAAAGCCCAAACCAAAAGTATTGTTTGAAGTGGGCGAAGTGGTGCGCGTCATCGATGGCCCATTTGCTGACTTTAATGGTGTCGTTGAAGAAGTGAACTATGAGAAAAGCAGACTTCGCGTCGCTGTGATGATTTTTGGTCGTTCAACACCAGTGGAATTGCAGTTCGATCAAGTCGAAAAAGGTTAAAGTTTATTTTGTTCGCAAGCGCAGCTTATGCTCGTTTGCGAGTGTTTTTCGTTTGTTACACGGGGAGCCTGCAGGGCGTTTGTACCCATTAGTTGAGGTCATGTCATGTCAAAAAAGAAAAAGATAAAAGCGTATGTAAAGCTGCAAATTAAAGGTGGTGCAGCTAACCCAAGTCCGCCAGTAGGGCCTGCGCTCGGTCAGCAAGGTGTTAATATTATGGAGTTTTGTAAAGCATTTAATGCGCAAACTCAAACACCAGACAAGCAAGGCAAACCGCTTCCGGTCGTGATTACTATTTATGAAGATCGCTCCTTTACGTTCATTATTAAGACACCACCGGCATCGTATTTGATTAAAGAGGCAGCCAAGGTTCAGAAGGGTAGCAGCATACCAAACACAAATAAGGTGGGTAAGCTAAACCGCACGCAACTTGAAGAAATTGCGAAAGTAAAAATGGTTGACTTAACCGCAGCTAGCCTTGATGCTGCAGTTCGTACTATTGCAGGCAGTGCCCGAAGCATGGGTATCGACGTGGAGGGTGTGTAAGATGTCTACCATATCAAAACGAAAACGCGCCATTTCTGAATTACTGACCCCTGGTAAATTATATCATTTGCAAGAGGCGATTGAATTATTTAAAAAAATGCCAAAACTAAAGTTCAATGAAAGCGTTGATGTTGCCGTGAATCTTGGCGTTGATCCTCGTAAATCTGATCAGGTTATTCGTGGTTCAGTTGTTCTGCCAAAAGGTACCGGTCGATCAGTGCGTATCGCCGTATTTACTTCTTCTCAACATGCAGATGCAGCAAAAGTAGCCGGCGCAGATTTAGTTGGCCTTGAAGATTTGGCGGCACAAGTAAAAGCAGGAAAGATCGAATTTGATATCCTGCTTGCAACACCAGATGCAATGAAAGTCGTTGGCCAATTAGGCCCCATCCTTGGGCCACGTGGTTTAATGCCAAATCCAAAAGATGGTACGGTGACGATGGATGTTGCTAATGCTGTTAAAAACGCTAAAATGGGCCAAGTCCGTTATCGTGTTGATAAAGCAGGTATTATCCATTGTGCAGTCGGTAAGTTGAATTTTGAAACCGCAGACATCGCTGAAAATCTTGGTGCCGTTTTAGATGCAGTAAGAAGAGCTAAACCAAGCACAGCGAAAGGTATTTATTTTAAAAGGATTACTCTTTCAACTACGATGGGCCCAGGGGTGTCATTAGACGTTTCGACCCTAGGACTTGCATAGTTGATTGAATTTGACGTGGCTTTGCTTATGCCAATGCCCGTCAGAGACCGTAGGCGTGGTGCTCGGTGAAAGGTACTGAGTATCGCTTAATTGAAATTTCTATTTCGACCTACGCAGACGGTGATGTCATGGACGCTATCACTGAGTTGGTGTACCTGCGTCATGTTGTGAAACAGGCAAAAGGTATGACTTGAAGGGGCAATTTCCAGTGTGGAGGTAACAAGTGGTACTTAAATTAGAAGATAAAAAGGCCATTGTTGGTGAGGTTGCCGAAGTTGCAAGGCAGGCACATTCTCTCGTCGCAGCTGAATACAGGGGGCTAACGGTCGACCAAATGACCAGGCTCCGTAGCACTGCGCGCACATCAGGCGTTTACTTGCGTATTATTCGTAATACCCTGGCACGTCGTGCACTAGAGGGAACACAATTTGCTTGTATGCAAGATGAATTGGTCGGGCCGCTATTACTTGCGTTTTCCCAAGAAGACCCAGGTTCTGCCGCGCGTTTAATCAAAGCATTTATCAAAGATAATGAAGCACTTAAAGTAAAAGCCTTGGTTATTGATAGTAAGTTGTTGCCAGCATCCGGTTTAAACCAGGTGGCAAGCTTACCAACGCGTGATGAAGCGATTGCTCTACTGATGTCTGTCATGAAAGCACCGATTACACAATTCGTGCGTACACTGGCAGCGCCTCATACTCAATTGGTACGAACAATTGCAGCCGTTCGTGTGCAAAAAGAATCAGCTGCATAACATTAATTAACTAAGTTTGGAGTGTCTAGAAATGGCAGTAAGCAAAGAAGATATTTTAGAAGCGATATCCAATATGTCAGTAATGGATATTGTTGAATTAACAAAATCCATGGAAGATAAGTTCGGTGTTTCAGCGGCTTCAATGGTAGCTGCTGCACCTGCTGCTGGCCCTGCTGCAGTAGTAGAAGAAAAAACAGAATTCAATGTTATTCTGGCAAAAGTTGGTGAAAACAAGATCAATGTTATCAAGGCAGTTCGTGAAATTACCGCACTCGGCCTGAAAGAAGCTAAGGATCTCGTTGAAGGTGCGCCAAAAGCCGTTAAAGAAGGCATTGATAAAGCTCAAGCCAACGAAATCAAGAAGAAATTGGAAGATGCAGGTGCAACAGTTGAGATCAAGTAACGAGCTCACTGTTAGTATGTTACAACGGATTTTCATTTGTTATGCCGGTGGTGTTTTTTGTCGCCGGCTTTTCCTTTATTTTCGCTTTGTATATTCGAGGTTATCCGGTTTTACATTGAGTTGTTAATGTATAATCCCTTCACAAAAGGGGAGAAACCGTAGAACGAAGAATATAGTTGATCTTGCAGAGGTATTACACATGGGTTCAGCCTACTCATATACTGAGAAAAAGCGGATTCGTAAAAGTTTCGGCAAACTGTTAAGCGCTATCGATGTTCCATCCTTGCTCGCTATTCAGGTTGATTCATACCTGAAGTTTTTAGGTGAGGATAGTGATGCAAATAGGTATACGACAAGCGGCTTAAATACAGTTTTCTCATCAGTTTTTCCGATAGTTAGTCTCTCTGGCTATGCCGCATTAGAGTATGTCAGTTATCGATTGGGTGAGCCTATTTTTGATGTGAGAGAGTGTAAGATGCGTGGCTTAACCTACGCAGCTCCCTTGCGCGTCAAGTTAAGACTTGTGCATTATGATCGTGAACAAACCAGTGCAAGCCAAGTAATTAGAGATGTAAAGGAACAAGAAGTCTACATGGGTGAAGTCCCATTAATGACTGAGCACGGTACGTTTGTCATTAATGGAACAGAACGTGTTGTGGTATCACAGCTGCATCGTTCGCCAGGGGTGTTTTTTGAGCATGATAAAGGCAAAACACATTCTTCAGGCAAGTTACTATTTTCTGCCCGTATTATTCCTTACCGCGGTTCATGGCTTGATTTCGAGTTTGACCCTAAAGATTGCATGCATGCTCGTATAGATCGTCGTCGTAAGTTACCTGTCACGATTCTGTTACGTGCGCTTGGTTTCTCAGTAGAACAAATTCTGGAAATGTTTTTTGAAAATAACGTGTACGAAATTAGTGATGATAAGCTTGTCCTCCATTTAGTTTCAGAAAGATTACGCGGTGAAACGGCTTCCTTCGAAGTGAAAAAAGCGGGCAAAGTGATCATTGAAAAAGGTCGTCGCATTACTGCAAGACATATTGCGCAGTTAGAAAAAGCAGGCATTAAAAAGCTAGATGTCCCGATGGATTATGTGTTAGGTAGAGTGCTTGCAAAGACCATCATTCACCCCGAAACGGGCGAAGTGATAGGTAATGCTAACGATATTATTAATGCAGACATGATTAAGAGTTTTGTTTCTGCTGGTATTAAGACGTTTGAAACCCTTTATATCAACGATATCGATCGTGGTTCTTATATTTCGGATACCTTGCGTATTGATTCAACAACAAATGCTCAAGAAGCATTGGTTGAAATTTATCGTATGATGCGTCCAGGTGAGCCGCCAACCAAAGAAGCGGCTGATGCTTTATTTAAAAATTTATTCTTCACACCAGAACGTTATGATTTGTCTGATGTGGGTCGAATGAAATTAAATCGTCGCGTGGGTCGTGAAGCAATTACGGGTCTTGGTGTTTTATCTAAAGATGACATTATTGAAGTCTTGAAAACACTCATCCGTATTCGTAATGGCGGAGACGTTGTGGACGATATCGATCATTTAGGTAATCGACGTGTTCGTAGCGTAGGTGAAATGACCGAAAATCAATTCCGTATCGGGCTTGTGCGTGTTGAGCGTGCTGTTAAAGAACGCTTAAGCCTGCCAGATATTGAAAGCATCATGCCGCAAGATATCATCAATGCAAAACCGATTTCTGCCGCGATCAAAGAATTTTTTGGTTCAAGTCAGCTCTCACAATTTATGGATCAAAACAATCCATTATCTGAAATTACACACAAACGTCGTGTTTCAGCATTAGGGCCTGGTGGTCTATCACGTGAACGCGCAGGGTTTGAAGTCCGTGACGTTCATCCAACACACTACGGTCGTGTTTGCCCAATTGAAACCCCGGAAGGCCCAAACATTGGTTTGATTAACTCGCTTGCTGTTTACGCGAGAACAAACGAATACGGCTTCCTGGAAACGCCTTATCGTAAAGTGGTTGACGCAAAAGTGTCAGATGAAGTGGTTTATCTTTCTGCGATTGAAGAAGGCGACTACGTTATTGCACAGGCGAATGCAACTGTCGATGAGAAAAGACGTTTAACAGATACATTAGTACCCGTAAGGCATCGCAATGAGTTTACCTTCTCAACGGCTGATCGTGTGCAGTTTATGGATGTCTCACCCAAGCAGATTGTCTCAGTTGCTGCTGCATTAATTCCCTTCTTGGAACACGATGATGCTAACCGTGCATTGATGGGTTCTAACATGCAACGTCAAGCGGTACCAACGCTTAAAACAGAAAAACCATTGGTCGGTACGGGTATTGAGCATCTCGTTGCAAAAGATTCGGGTGTCACCATCGTGACAAGACGTGGTGGTATGGTTGACTACGTTGATTCTTCTCGTATTGTTGTTCGTGCGAATGATACAGAAGCAAAATCCGGTAGCACAGGGGTTGATATTTATAACCTCACCAAGTACACCAGAACAAATCAAGATACCTGTATCAATCAACGTCCACTCGTTGAAAAAGGCGATACCATTGTCAAAGGCGATGTATTAGCGGATGGTCAATCCACTGATACCGGCGAATTAGCGCTCGGCCAGAATTTATTGGTCGCGTTTATGCCCTGGAATGGTTACAACTTTGAAGACTCGATTCTTATTTCAGAACGTGTTGTTCAAGAAGATCGATTTACCAGTATTCACATTGAAGAATTGACCTGTGTTGCGCGCGATACCAAGTTAGGGCCAGAAGAAGTTTCTGCTGATATTCCTAACGTCAGCGAAAGTGCGCTTTCCAAGTTAGATGAATGCGGTATTGTTCATATTGGTGCTGAAGTAACGTCGGGTGATATTTTAGTTGGTAAAGTGACACCAAAAGGTGAAACACAATTAACACCAGAAGAAAAATTACTTCGAGCTATTTTCGGCGAAAAAGCATCAGATGTTAAAGATACTTCTTTGCGCGTTCCTACCGGCATGGAAGGAACCGTTATCGATGTTCAAGTTTATACACGCGAAGGTGTGAAGAAAGATGCTCGTGTACTTGAAATTGAAAAATATGAACTTGCTAAAGCGAAGCGCGATTTAAGCGATGAAATGCGAATTAAAGAAGAAGATGTTTTCTCGCGTATCGAAAAATTATTACTTAATCGCACGGCTGAAGGTGGTCCAAATAAATTAAAGAAAGGTTCCAAGATTACAAAATCCTATCTCGCTGACGTGCCGCGAGAAAAATGGTTTGAGATTAATTTGAAAGATGCTGATGCAAGCAAGCAACTTGAAACCGCCGCTAAGCAATTGAAAA
>MGYG01000036.1 GCA_001801635.1 Gammaproteobacteria bacterium RIFCSPHIGHO2_12_FULL_43_28 | reverse complement strand
TGGCTTTTTGGGCTATATAGGTGTAAAAAGTCGTATTTTTAAGGTATAGTTGCTTTATTTTTGAGCATATAATGAGCATAATGATGGACTTATATGTTCTTTTAGTATACAGTCACGGCCATAGACTACAATAATCACCCAACGCACGAGGAAGACAGAGATAATGAGAAACAGCCAAGAAAGAAAACCCCTACTGCCAAAAAAGGGCAGACAAAAAACGTTCGTAAATCATAACCCATCACCTTTTTTTCGTGATATTAAACGGGTAGAAAAGCTGCGCGAGAACATTATGCGGCGTCAATTGAAGGATAACCTTAAAGGCGCTGCTTATACGGTTTCCGTCTGCATTGTTCCAGTGACTCTTACAGTAGGCGGAACGGTAGTCTCTTATTACTTTCTTCTTAATAAATACATTCCTCAAAGCACGAAAGAGTTACATGAGAGAAAACAAAAAAACTTAAATAAAGCCATTGAGGTAGCAACACATTCGGCTTATTTTACCGAGCCTTTAGTCGTTGGAATAAATAAAACTTGTCAGGATATTATTCCGATTGAATTAACTATTAAACGAAAGTTTGATTTTATGGCTTTAAATTATAAATGTTATGTTAATCCTTTCAATCAATTTTACTCTGACTGTCGTAATGAACAACATTTGCCTGAAAGCTGCGCAACACCATTCGGGTCACAAGCAAACTACACGTTTTGCTTAGGCAATTATTTCGATCTAGCAGCTGCCATCCCATTCAGCAACTTCATCAACGACGAATACGACGGCTTTTCTTGTTACAACATGAATCCTGGCAAAGCAGGCACCATCGCTGCCGGTGTCGTGGGAATGTCCTTTTCAGCGTTAGTACTATTTTATATGTTAATCTTGTACCTCTTACAAATTAACAAACCAGCTAAAGACGTATTATCCCCAGAAAATCTAAAAGAATTAAAAAAATTAGCAAAAACAAATTCCTCTTTCAATGATGAATTGACACTGACCGAGTTAAGCAGGCTTCTCTCTGAACATGAAAATCAATTAAAAGATAAAGAAAGAGAGATGAGAGTTGAGGCTGCTTTAGATTGTGCTAAAAATCCAGAATCAACTTTTCCTACAATTACTAAGATCGGCGAAGGACCATTCAATAAAATTCGTTTCTTTACTGGACTCGTGAATGATCAAATTGGAGAAAAACAAGTTCTTGAATCAGACGATGATTTGAGCAATCCCAACTTTACTGTGTAATTAAGAAAATATCCCCGGATGAATGCTGTGCACTAATCCGGGGTTTATAAAATCACAAGCACTGCATGCGATTAATTCAATCTCGCATCCATCACAATCAATCCGCAACAACTTTGTTTAAGCTACACTTACTACAAGCTACTTCCCTAATTTTTTCTTAGGCGAAATTGCACTTTCATCCAATTGAGGTTTTTCATCTGTTGCGCCGAAGAAACGCATCAGGCTGGATCTTGCGCTACTAAATGCCTGAGGTTCCATGCGTTCATTTGGGTTCATAGCCGCTTTTTTGACTTGCTTCGTTGAGAGTTGTCTCGTTGAGAGTTGTCTCGTTGAGAGGATGAGGTCTTTAAGAAGGATTTTATTCTTATTGAAATTTTCTTTACTCTGTTGCTTTTGCTTATCTGCATCATAGTCATCAATAATGGTAGGTGCGGGTTTTATTTTTGTATTAGACACAGGTTTATTAAATAATGATTTTAATTTGCTAAATGATTTCTCTGGCTGAGCAGCCGTTTGAATTTGACTAATTTCTTTTTGACGATCTATTTTTTCTTGTTCTGCTTTCACTTGAAAACGCAGTTGATTAATCACCAACTCATTTATACGCACAATCAAATTTTCATATAATTCATCTTGGATATCAGATCCTGGCAGTTGATTTATCAATTCTTTCATTAAAATCATTTCTGCGGAATTTGTTTGCCACGTATTTTCTTTTTTTTCAAAATATTTAATGAGCAGATTAAATTCGTTAATCATTAAGAATGATTGCTGCTCGGATGGACTTTGCTTTCTGAGTTCTATCATATCCGTTAGTAAATTGGCAAGATTTGGTAGATACGACCACAACCAAGTTCGTTCAAGATATATTTTGCTAGCCTGCTTAACCACAGCCAATAAGTTGCATTGCTGGCTTGAAAGGTATAGCTGTAAGGAATCAGATAGCTCTTCTAAATTATCCATGCGTCTTTTCTTTACCACTCGACTGTTCGACATGGAGGCCTCCTTGATAACATATTTCCTGAAAATAGTGCATTATGCGCTATTTTTTAGTTCCTATACAACTGACTTATCATGTTTTTTTGTCCAATCAGCAATCACTTTCGACATACGCTTACCCACTTTATCACTGATATAAATTCCTATATGACCGCTGGGAAAACACACCTCAGTGTAATCTGTTGAACTCACGTATTCCCGCAACACACGTGTTGCCGAAGGTGGCACGATGTCATCCTCACTAGCGATCACATTTAAAATGGGCAGCTGTAAATCAGATAAATTCACTGGTTGTCCGGCAATCTTGATCTCATGTTTGATAAGTTTATTAGCATGGTAAAATTCATTAATAAATTCAGCAAAGGCAGCACCCGCTTGATCTGGCGCATCATGCAGCCATTTTTCAACCCGTAAGAATTTGTACCGCCAGGCAGAATCATCCACCTTATCCATCAAATCTAAATATTTTTTTCCCATGAGCTCAAACGGCCGCAGTGAAATAAAAAACTGCGTTAACCAAGCGCCCAGGATATTGCCTGTCATCTGCCGCATGACATCCACATCAATATGTTTGATGAGTTGCGATACCTTATTATCTTCCGTGTGAAAATCAATAGGGGTTGAGATTAAGATTAAATTTTTAATAGTTTTTCTCTGTGCCGCATAACAGAGTGACATCACGCCGCCCTGACAAATTCCCAGTAAATTAATTTGCGGCAGCGCTCTTTCTTGCGTGATGTAATCAACACAACCGTGTAAATAATGCATCACATAATCTGAAAAAGTAATGTCTTTATCATCTTCAGATGGGAAACCCCAATCAATTAAATAAACATCCATTCCATTTTCGAGTAAACCACCGACAAATGATTTATCGGGAAATAAGTCTAGAATTTCCGAACGATTGACCGTCGCAAAGGCCACTAAAACCGGTAAGCTATGACTGTTTTTCGTTTTTGGTTGGTAATGATATAATTTGATTTTATCGTGCTGATACACAAGCTTTCTTAGATTATATTCATACTGAATCTCAGAAAGCTTCGTCAGTGCGCTTAAACTCTGATTTGCTCGATCAATAAAATCGATAGTATCATGCATTATTTCGCAGCCGCTAATTTCCAGTATTTAAAAGCGGATTGCATAAATTCACCGTAAGCATCTTGAAAGGCTTTGGATTGTAATGAGCGTTGATAAACTTCATTACAACTACTTAACCATAATTCATAAAGTTCACGTACCGTTTTGATGGGATTATCCTCACGTGATCGCTTGATCCATTGATTTAACATCAACTCCGTTGCATCACTGCACATTTTCGACATCGTCTTCCAATAAGATTCGAATGCTCGTTGATCGGGTGTTAGGCGGTTGCCTTCCCACTGCGATTTTAATTTTTCCATCCATTCATTAATTTGCTGTAAATGATCTTCAGGATTAACAAATTTATTTTTACCAAACAGATCTTTCAACTTGTCATTGGCTGTTTCAAAAAATTGATTACTTTGATTCATCCATAATTCATACCAATTGGTATTAAAATCAAATTGACCTTGCTCTTTAGTCATACTTCTCTCCTTTAAGTTTCAATCGCAATTCATTTTGCTGATGATCAGTGTTTAACATTGCAAATGCACAGGAAATCGTACTGAGACTAATATCATTGATGTGACCCATGAGAACCGGCACACGACCGCCAATGGCAAGCCCCGCGTTACGTGATTCTGCTAAATATTCGAGTTGTTTCGCGAGCATGCTTCCTGTTTCTAAATTTGGCACCACTAAAATATCAGCATCGCCGATAACAGGTGATTCAATTCCTTTTGATTTGGCAACCGCAATTGAAATCACATTGTCAAACGTGAGCGGTCCATCAAGTATACCGCCATCTATCTGACCGCGTTCTGCCATTTTACAAAGTGCCGCTGCATCAATGGTTGATTGCAAACTATGATTAATCGTATCAACGCCAGCGAGAATAGCGACTTTTGGTTTTTCAATACCAAGCGCATGCGCAAAATCAATTGCATTCTGTGTGATGCTGCGTTTTGTTTCGAGATTAGGATTCGCGTTAACCAACGTGTCTGTCAGTATTAATGCTTTTTTGTAGGTAGGAACATCTAACACGATGACATTGCTGATGCAGCGATCCATCAACAAGCCTTTATTTTCTTTTAGCATCAGCGGTAGTAACTCTTCACGTCTTGCGCCACCGCGCACAATAACGCCCACTTCACCTTTTCTCGCCATCGCAATCGCTTTAGTCATCGCGGCATGACTCAATTCGGTATCGATAATTTCATAAGCACTAATATCAACGCCCGCCGCAGCCGCTGCAAGGTGTATGCGCTGTTTGGGACCAATTAAAATTGGTTGCATCAATTTATTTAGCGCCGCATCATGCACCGCGCGAATAATTTTTTCATGCACCGGGTAAATCACGGCCGCGCGCAACGGATTAAACTTCTGTGCTTTTTCAAGATAAGGCGCAAACAACGATCTTGTTCTGCGTAAACTAATCTCTGGTAATTCTGCTTTCGGACGACGGATTTTTTTAGTCGGCGCGATGACTTCCGCTTGTCCTTCCATCACGACTTCATCATGTTGATTACGACATTCACAAGTGAAAATGACGCGTTTTTTTTCTGGTATTTTCTCGATCGCCGTCACTTTGACGGCCAACGTATCACCAATCGCAACGGGTTTTTTAAAACGAATGGTTTGACCAATATAAATAGTGCCGGGCCCTGGTAAGAGTGTCCCCAGTACCGTAGAGATTAATGCACCGCCCCACATTCCGTGTCCAATCACTTTCTTAAACATTTCACTTTGGGCATATTCCGTATCAACATGCGCAGGATTAATATCGCCAGACATAATGGCGAATATTTTAATATCATTTTCGGTGAGAGTGCGGGTGAGACTTGCTGTATCGCCGACGGCGATTTCATCAAATGTCCGGTTTTCTAACTCATCCATAAGGGCGGCCTCAAGTACTCAACTATCATCATACGTGAGTTTGGCCATTTTTGTCATCTTGGGGGGCCGCTGCTTTGCTGTGACTTCGTAGGGTGGAGGGAGAACATTCATCAAACTGTGTCATGCCAGCGTGCTTTTAGCTGGCACCCAGAATAGACCTGAGAAAAGACTGGGTGCCAGCTAAAAGCACGCTGGCATGACACAGTTCCATAAACACTCTCGGATTAGGCGCTTTTCGCCGTCATCCACCTGTTTTCTTTATCCCTTCACCACCTTGCGGTAAATCCAGGCACATAGCAAAAAGGTAACAATAATACTGAAAATGCCAGCAAATGGTTCAAGTTCATTCGGCATAATACGCAGTGCATCTGAACTTTCTGTAATTGCAAACGGTAACGCGAGCAAAACCCCCATAATGGATGCGCCTGCAACGATACCGCAACTCAGCAACAGTCCGCGGTGCCTGTGCACATTGAGTTTCGCTTCAACGGCTGCATCACCACGTTGTTGATAACGTCGATTCAATTGGCGTTGCACGAGGTAGGCGAGAAGACCACCGATCACCACCGGCACCGAGCTATCAAGCGGGAGATAAATACCCACACCCACGGCAAGTACTGGCAAACGGGTGCCATACTGTTTTTTCAAAAACTCATCAATAACAATACAAATGACTGCAATCAGTGCACCGGTACCAATCATGCTCCATTCAAGCTGATTGCTAAACGCACCCTTCGCCACCGTCGCCATCATCCCGGCTTGGGGGGCGGCGAGCATTTGTGCCGGATCCATGCCTTCGCGCGGGAATACACCGCCAATACCGTAAGCGTTATACAGTAATTGCAAAATAGGCGGGATAACAAAGGAGGCAACGACAACGCCTAATATCAGCATGACTTGCTGCTTCCAGGGCGTCGCGCCCACAATATCACCGACTTTCAAATCTTGCATGGTATCGTTAGCAATCGATAAAGCAGCGCCAATCACGACCATACTACCAATCGCAACCACAGCCCCCAGCGTCGCTTTCACCTCTTCACTGCCTAAGCCGGTTTGTGTGCTGAAAAACGCCATAAAAACCAGTGAGATGACAAGCAAGGCAGAGACCAGCAACCCTGAAACAGGACTATTGGTTGACCCGACCAAGCCAGCAAAATAAGCCATGATCGAACAGAAAATAAAACCGCCAACCAGAATATAAATAGTGCTAAAACCGGAGAGAAAGAACCGGAATTGATTGGTGATAGGCAGATTGGAGGGAATAATCGTATACGCGATTAAAAAGAAAATCGGTATGAGTAGCAGTAAGGTCGCGATAAAGACGTAATGAATAGGAATATCACGTTCCGTCCGCAGCATCGTTGGCTGCTCACCGAGACGGATCTGGCGCAAGGTCTTAAACGAAGTCGCCATGCTCTGCATGACGGGTTTAAAGAGGGTAACGAGCGTCCACAAACCGCCAATTAACATCGTACCAATACCAATGTAGCGGATATGCGCGCGCCAAATCATGATCGCCATCTTGGTCACGGTATCTGCATCTGGAATGCCGTAATACAAGGTCAACACCGGTACGCCGACAAACCAGCCAATAACGATACCCACCAATAAACTGAGCCCCACGTTAACGCCGACAATATAACCCGCGGCGATCAAAGCAGGTGAAAAACCAAGCCCAAAGCCAACAATCGTGCTGCCCGTTCTCACCCATAATTGAAACGTATCGGAGAGAATTTGAAAGCCAGCTTGAAATAGAGAGATGGTGGCACCCACCGCACCGCCGGTGACAAGCGATCGCAAATCACCTTTCTCGCGATTCGCACTCGCCTTTAACACATTACCAATCGCAATACCTTCTGGGTAACGCAAGGTTTTATCCTGTAACAAAGCTCGTCGCAGCGGAATCGTAAATAAAACACCAAGAATACCGCCAAGCAGTGCCGTCGTTGCAGTCTGCCAATAATTAAATCGATCCCACACATGCAAAATAATAAGGGCTGGCAAGATAAACGCGATCCCGGCGGTCAAGGCTTCCCCGACGGATGCCATCAACTGGACCATATTATTTTCAAGCACATTAGAGTGCTTGAAAAAGCGTAAAATCCCCATGGAAATCACGGCCGAGGGAATGGAGGCTGACACCGTAATCCCTACTTTCAACCCAAGATAAGCATTCGCCGCTGCTAAAACGATCGTTAAAATGACGCCGAGTACAACCGCCCGGAAGGTGATTTCTGGCAGCTGAACATGCGCTGGGATCAAAGGGCCCGTTGCATCAGCTGAAGGCGTGGTTGAGTGCGATGACTGAGTTGCGTCAGTGTTCTTATTGTTCATGGGGATATAACTCTCTTATTGCGATTTAACAGTCATACCATTCATTGAGCCGTAAATGAAGCTCTTTTATTCCCTCATTTTTCATCGCAGAAAAGGTTTGTAGCGTAATCATATTCCGATAAGCATCCGTCAAGGCAGCTAAAACCTCGAGTTTTGTTTTTTGCGCCGCCCCTTTACTCAGTTTGTCTGCTTTATTTAACAAGATATGCACTGGCAAATCGCGGTTGTCACAGTAATGCAATAACTGCTTATCCAGTGGTTTTAACGGATGGCGAATATCCATGACGAGGATCAACCCCTGCAGCGATTCACGCTTTTGTATGTATGCATCAACTGTTCTTTGCCACTTTTCCTGAGCAGCAATGGGCACATTCGCAAACCCGTAGCCAGGGAGATCGATAATGCGGCGCGCCTCATCCAAGACAAAAACGTTAACGAGCTGTGTTCGTCCTGGTGTTTTACTGACGCGGGCAAGGCCTTTCTGATTGGTTAAGCGGTTCAATACACTGGATTTTCCAGCATTGGATCGACCGACAATGGCAACTTCAACACCCTTGTCCGCCGGTAATTGTTTAATATCGGCTGCACTTAATAGGAATTCCGCATTTTGATAGAGCGATGACATAGGTGATCTATACCTTAGTTAATTAGTGCAACGAAAAACGGGGAAATCGAGCTCTGTACATGACAAAAAATACATTCTAGCCATTCACCCTTCGAGACGGCGCAAAAAACGCGCCTCCTCAGGGCGAACGGCCAGTTTATGAACATATTTAGAACCCGTTCGTGCTGAGGAGGCGCGTTTTTTGCGCCGTCTCGAAGCATGAACGGACAATTTTAAATTTTGTCATGTACAGAAGAAATCGAGACAAAATCGTTACAAATTTGAAGAGAATAGTTTATCCTATTTGTCGAAAATTTGTAATGATTTTGACCGATTCTACTCTTTTTGCCGTCAGTGAAAACACAAGGGACAGAACCTAGAGAACCCCTCACAATGGAAACGCACATGATACTGGATTCTTTAAACAGCGCACAGCAAGAAGCGGTCAGCGCACCGCTGGGACACCAATTAATTTTAGCAGGGGCTGGTAGCGGCAAAACGCGCGTCCTCACCCACCGCATTGCCTGGCTGGTTCAGCGCGAGCAAATCTCCCCGTTGCAAATCATGGCCGTCACCTTTACGAACAAAGCGGCCAATGAAATGCGCACGCGTATAGAACACCTCTTACGTGTTCCAGCAAAAACCATGTGGATAGGCACCTTTCATGGCTTATCGCACCGATTTTTGCGCGCACACTGGCAAGAAGCGAATTTGCCGCAGACCTTCCAGATTTTAGATTCAGACGATCAACTGCGCATGGTTCGCCGTGTTATTCACTCGCTTAATTTAGATGAAGATCGTTATCCACCGAAAGAAGCAAGATGGTTTATCAACGCACAAAAAGAAGAAGGCCGTGATCCTCACCAAGTAATTCCGCATGATATGGCGAGTCAAACCTACCTTAACGTTTATCAAGCGTATCAAGCTGCCTGCCAACGCGCGGGTGTGATTGATTTTACTGACTTGCTGTTTAAGACATGCAAACTACTGCAATCGAATGCAAACTTGCGCCAACATTATCAAGAACGTTTTCGCTGCATTTTAGTAGATGAGTTTCAAGATACGAATACCATTCAATATATGTGGCTTAAATTATTTGCGGGCGAAGCAAATGCTGTCATGATTGTTGGCGATGATGATCAATCGATTTACGGCTGGCGTGGTGCGCGCATTGAAAATATCCACCGTTTTTCCAACGATTTTCCTGGCGCAAAAACTATTCGGCTTGAACAAAACTATCGTTCCACGGGCACCATTTTAAAAGCAGCCAATGCACTCATTGCTAAAAATACGGGAAGACTTGGTAAGAATTTATGGACCGATGATAAAGACGGCGAACCAATTACTGTTTATTCAGGTTTTAATGAAACCGATGAAGCCTTTTTCATTGTGAATCGCATCCGTGAATTACGCCAAACCGATTATCGTTTGCGTGATATCGCTATTCTTTATCGCTCAAACGCACAATCACGTGTACTTGAAGAAGCGCTCATGCAATTTGGCATACCGTATCGTGTTTACGGTGGTTTACGTTATTTTGATCGTGCTGAAATTAAAGATGCACTCGCTTATTTACGCATGCTGGCAAATCCGTCTGATGATAGCGCGTTTGAACGCATCATTAATACGCCCACGCGCGGTATCGGTGATCGTACCGTGACAGCCATTCGCGAACACGCACGTGAAGCAAACGCTACGCTGTGGCAAGCGCTCCTGCAATTATCAGGAAAGCAATTTTTCGCAGCCCGCGCTCATCAATCACTTGAAGCCTTTGTGAATCTCATTCAAAGCATGAGCGATAAAACACAGACGATGACGCTCGATAAGCAAGTAGAATACGTCTTGCGTGCAAGCGGCCTCATTGAACATTACCGCAAAGAAAAAGGTGAAAAAGGCTTAACGCGGCTTGAAAACCTGGAAGAATTAATCAATGCAGCGCATCAATTTATTCAAGAAGGCACGCCCGATGATATGCCGCCGCTCGCTGCCTTTTTAGCGTATGCGGCACTTGAATCGAGTGATGAGCAAGCGAATGAACATGATGATTGTGTTCAATTGATGACGCTGCATTCCGCCAAAGGTCTTGAATTTCCCGTGGTCTTTCTTGCGGGCTGTGAAGAAGAATTATTTCCGCATTATCTTTGTATGCATGATCCTAAAGCACTCGAAGAAGAAAGACGACTTTGTTACGTTGGCATGACACGCGCAGAAAAAAAACTTTTCATGACGTATGCTGAACTAAGACGCATGCATGGCAAAGAAGCGTATCACAAGCCATCACGCTTTTTGCATGAACTGCCGCCAGAATTGATTACCGAAGTGCGCTTTCGCACTAAAGTATCACCACGCCCAATGCCTATCGCTAATTCTTACAAACCAGAAGCGGAAGGTAAGTTTCGTATTGGCCAAGAAGTACAGCATCGCATTTTTGGTGATGGTACCGTGCTTTCGCTTGAAGGGGATGGTGAAGATATGAAAGTCAAAGTGCGCTTTGCAAAAGTTGGCACCAAAACATTGATCGGTAGTTATTTGAATCCGAAGTGAGTAAAGGCTTCACGTCTTCACTTCCGCCCTACAACCAACAACCGAGACACAACATGTATTCTCTAATCAAAAAAATTCTTTTTCTCTTAGACCCAGAGACATCACATACCATTTCATTAAAAGCGTTAAAGTGGTGTCATCGCCTTGGGCTTACCAAATTATTTTCAACCAAAATCAAAGCGCCCTGTGAATTCATGGGCTTGCATTTTGAAAACCCGATTGGTCTTGCGGCAGGGCTTGATAAAAATGCGGATTACGTTGATGCGCTGTCTGATTTAGGATTTGGTTTTATTGAAATTGGCACGGTGACACCGAGAACACAAATGGGTAATCCTAAGCCGCGCTTATTTCGCTTAGTCAACGAAGAAGCGATTATTAATCGTATGGGATTTAATAATAAAGGTGCGGATTACGTTGTTAAGAATTTAAAAAAGAGCCGTTATCGCGGTGTGCTTGGAATTAATATCGGCAAAAATAAAGAGACGCCTTTAGATCAAGCAGCTGATGATTATGTGATTTGTTTTAGAAAATTAGCGCCCTTTGCGAGTTACATCACCATTAATATTTCATCGCCCAATACACCTGACCTACGAAATTTACAAGCCTCTGCACAGCTCGATGCCTTACTCACGACAATGAAAGCTGAGCAGCAATACTTTAATGTAGAATATCAACGCTATGTGCCACTGGTTGTAAAAATTGCACCGGATTTAACGGATGATGAAGTAAAAGAAATAGCGGCGATTTTAATTGCCAAAAAAATTGATGGTGTAATTGCAACTAACACGACGATATCACGTGATGGAATAAATGAATCGCGCTATAAAAATGAAGCCGGTGGATTAAGTGGTAAGCCCCTGCAAAAACGCAGCGCTGATATCATCAAAAAATTACATCAGCATTTACAAGATAGAATACCTATTATCGGTGTTGGCGGCATCATGGATGAAGCTTCCGCCAATGAAAAATGGAAAGCAGGCGCTAAACTTTTGCAAATTTATACCGGGTTTATTTTTAAAGGACCTGGATTGATAAAGCGACTGTCTCGCACGAAGATGTCATCATGACTGCGTTATCATTTGAGCGTTGTAGTATCAGCACTGTCATGCGTAAACTGGATGCCAGCTAAAAACGCGCTGGCATGACAGTCCGAAAATTAATGTCATGCCAGTGGCGGCGTATAGCTGACACAATGTCATGCCAGTGGCGGCGTGTAGCTGACACAATGTCATGCCAGTGGCGGCGTATAGCTGACACAATGTCATGCCAGTGGCGGCGTATAGCATGACACAATGTCATGCCAGTGGCGGCGTATAGCATGACACAATGTCATGCCAGCGCGCTTTTAGCTGGCATCCAGTTTTTTGAAAAAAAGGTTGGCATGACAGTTATTTTGAAAACACTCACCAACTCTTTCGCCATGAGATTTTAACATCAGTGGTTGATTGTGATGAGGTTGCTTCCTGGTTTTGGTGAAGAAAATGAAACTTATTCGTTAAACTTTTTACTTCGCCTTTAATCAGCATTTCAACCTGATTTTTTTGTAGCAAATCATGGTCATAAGAAAAGCGCAATTCGCTGGCTATTTTTTTAATATTTTCATTCTGATTGAGTAACTGGTGAAGCATCTCATCATTCAGCAAATCGAATTTATGCAGCGTTTTTAAACAGAGCACAATATCATTTGCTTCAATATTGAGGCAGCATAGTGTGCCGCTGATTGCAAATATTTTATCATTTAATGATAGTTGTAACTGATTAAGCTGAAATAAACAACTTGAAAGGTTATACGTTTCATCTATATTCATCTTGGTAAGCATGATAAATACGTTTTTGCATAATAACTTTCTCTCATGCAACGCATCCATGATTACCCAAAAGCATTCATCGTGGTTGAATTGCTTGCGCAGCTTTTGCAGATACCAAAATTCGCCTTTGCCTGCCACAAGCACTACTAACGCGTAAACTTCATCATCAGATAATGCATACGTATCAGCTTTCGCTTCGAATTGTGCAAGAAAGGATTTTAATACTTTCGCTTCCTCGTATTCACCTATCACTGAATTGGCGAGATACGTCTGCCAGGATTCATTGTATTCTTTTAAAATGTCACGCCATTGACCAAGTAACATAAGCTACTCCACTGTGACGGATTTTGCTAAATTTCGCGGCTGATCGACGTCCGTTCCCTTAAAGACGGCAACATGATAAGCAAGCAATTGCAATGGGATAGTGTAGAGAATAGGTGATAACAACGGATGTACTGTTGGCATCATCAGGATATCTGCATTTGCAAAAGCATCTTGCGATGCCAACCTTTTTTCATCGGTCAAGACATACAATTTACCACCGCGTGCGCGCACTTCTTGCAAATTAGACAGGTTTTTTTCTAATAAGTTATCATTCGGTGCGAGTGCGATCACCGGCATATTCTCATCAACCAATGCGAGTGGGCCGTGCTTTAATTCACCGGCTGGATAGCCTTCTGCATGAATATAAGAAATTTCTTTCATCTTCAAAGCGCCTTCGAGTGCAATTGGAAATAGCACACCACGTCCCAGGAAAAGTGCATGGTGTTTATCCGTGAATGCTTTTGCCCATTGTGAAATCATATTATCTTGCAGCAATACTTCTTGTGTTAACGCTGGGATTTGTTGCAAATGCTGTATCAATTCAGCTTCTACTTGTGGTTGATGATTTCGCTTGTGGCTAATTGAAAGCGCTAACAAAAATAGTGAAACGAGTTGGGTGACAAATGCTTTGGTGGAAGCAACACCAATCTCAACACCCGCTCTTGTTAAAAAATACAACTCTGCTTCACGCGTCATAGAACTTCCCGCGACATTACAAATCGCAATCGTACTCAAGAAATCCATTTTTTTCGCCAAACGCAAAGCGGCCAATGTATCAGCCGTTTCACCTGATTGCGATAACGTCACAAATAAACTGTTTTTAGATTGCGCTATATTACGATAACGAAACTCACTGGCAATTTCGACGGAGCAAGAGACTTTCGCCAATGATTCAAACCAATAGCGTGCTACCATCGCCGCATGATAGCTGGTACCACACGCAACCAATTGCACGTGCTCAACTTGCGGGAAAATTTCCTCCGCTGACAAACCGAAAATAGCAGGGGCAATCGCATTCTTGGTGATTCTATCTTCAAGACAAGCCGTGATGGCTTTCGCCTGCTCCATGATTTCTTTTTTCATGTAATGTCGATACTCGCCGCGCTCAATGGCATCCAGATTGATGGCTAACTGATGTACCGAACGCGTAACCGGCTGCAAATTACCGTTATAAATAGCAATGGTATCAAGGGAAATATCAGCAAAATCATTGTCTTCAAGATAAATAAATTGTTGCGTCACAGAGAGTAACGCCAGCGGATCGGATGCAATAAAATTCTCGCCCAAGCCTTTTCCGATGACGAGCGGGCTGCCTTGCCGCACAGCAATCAAACGGTGCGTATCGTATTTTGAAATAATCCCCAATGAATAAGCGCCCTCTAATTCAGCAACCGTTGCGTGAACAGATTTTAATAAATCATGGCTTTCGCTGTAGTGATGATGCAGCAAATGGACAACGACTTCCGTATCGGTGTCTGAATGGAAGTGATAACCGGCTTTAACCAACTTATCACGTAACGTCGCGTGATTTTCAATGATGCCGTTATGGACGAGTGCAAATTCATCGTGTGAAACGAATGGGTGAGCATTTTTTTCAGAAGGGGCGCCATGCGTCGCCCAGCGCGTATGTGCAATGCCTGTGTGACCCATCAGTGGATGATCACCCAGCACACGTTCAAGTTCCCGCACTTTTCCGACGACGCGCAAGCGCTCGAGTTGCTGATTATCGACCACCGCAATACCCGCTGAATCATAGCCACGATATTCAAGCTTCTTTAAGCCATCAATCAATAACATCGCAATAGGTCGCTTTGCCACCGCACCAACAATACCGCACATGAGCCTCTGTCCTTCTCTATGAGCTAAATGGCTGCATTATAGCTAATCAGCTTCCGAAATGCGAAAGAGAAGTGAGATTATCAAACTGTGTCATGCCAGCGTGCTTTTAGCTGGCATCCAGAATGAACCTGAGAAAAGCCTGGATGCCAGCTAAAAGCACGCTGGCATGACACAGTTCCATAAATACTCTCCTGAAATGGCCTTTTCCTTTAAAGCACGCTGGCATGACACAGTTCCATAAACACTTTCCGGAAACGGTCTTCTTCTTTATTGTTTTATTTGGCCTTTTTCACCGGCCGCTGCCAATCTTTAATGCCACGCTGCTGTAATTGCTGTGTCAAAATCAGTTGATGGGCAGGCGCATCTTGAGTGATCGTAGAGCCTGCGGCAATGGTTGCCCCTTCGCCGATGGTCACAGGTGCAACGAGCTCTGACCCTGAACCAATATGTACATCATCGCCGATGATGGTCTTGTGCTTATTCGCCCCATCGTAATTACACGTAATCGTACCAGCGCCAATATTCACCCGTTTGCCGACCTCGCTATCGCCAAGGTAGCTCAAATGATTCGCTTTAGAACCATGGTCAATTTTGCTATTTTTGACTTCGACAAAATTACCGATATGCACCTCCGTCCCAAGCACACTACCGGGACGAATGCGCGCAAAGGGACCAATCACACAGCCTGCGGCAATCTCTGCTTCTTCAATCACGCTATTCGTTTTAACTATCACCTTCGCACCCAGTGTTGTATCGCGTATTATGTTATTGGGACCAATCACACAACCATCGCCAATCACCACACGCCCCTCAAAAATCACATTCACATCAATGATTACCTCACGACCGATCTTGACCTCACCGCGAATATCGAGGCGGTTCGGATCAAGCACCATCACGCCTTGCCGCAACAGATTTTCCGCTAATTGCCGTTGATGAAAACGCTCCAAATGCACGAGCGCGAGTTTGTCATTAACACCGGCGATTTCTTCAACCATCGCTGGCTGTACCGCTTCTACCGTTAATTTTTCAGCAACCGCCATCGCAATAATATCAGTCAAGTAATATTCCTTTTGTTCATTGTGATTCTTAAGCCGCGGCAACCATTTTTTAAGATGCATGGCTGGCACAAGATAAATACCAGGATTGATTTCTCTTATAGCACGCTCAGTCTCAGTTGCATCTTTTTCTTCAACGATGGCAATAATGCGGCCCGCTTGATCGCGCTTGATGCGTCCGTAACCCGTTGGTTTATCCAAATGGGCTGTCAACATGGCAAGGCCGTTTTGCGGTGCTGCGGCTATCAATTTTTGCAGGGTATCAGCCGCAATAAGCGGCACATCGCCGTATAACACCAAGACGTGATCATCATCGTGAATCAGAGGGAGTGCTTGCAGGAGCGCATGACCTGTTCCTAGTTGTTCGCGCTGCTCCACCCAGCGAACGGAGAGGTGCGCAAACTGCGCTCTCAGCTTTTCACCTTCGTGGCCGTAAATAACAATCGGCGTAACCTTTGGTGAGACCGCTATCGCGGTGGAAATAACATGTTCCAACATAGGTTTACCCGCGAGCAGATGCAATACCTTAGGCAAAGCAGAATACATACGTTTGCCTTGACCCGCTGCGAGAATAACGACCTGGATTGCCATAGTTCACCTTTTTATAGTTTTTGCAATTCATCTATCAGCGCTTTCACGCGCTTATCATCAACAATCAGTTTATCAATACAGAGAAATGAAACATGTTCAAGCTTATCTGAAATTGCATTCAACATGAATGAAATCTCGCCGATAGGCTTTACAATATCCCGCTCATTCTTCACTAAAATCGGATCTTCTTCACCACTATATGATTGGTGTGGCGTTTTAATAATAGCAAGCTGCCAATCTTGAAAATCAGCTTGATAACGATCTTTAAATGTTTTTAACGCCGCTTCCGCAATCCGGTGATCCACATGATCTAAACGGATTATTTTCGGCATTTTTCGATAATGCAAGCGCGCGGCAATTTGGGTTGCAGGATGATCATCGCACATCGTTGCAAGGCGTTTAATGAGTGCAAACACATCGTAATCGCATAATTCTTTATAGTTTTCGTAGTGCGCTTTAAGAAATGCTTTTTTATGTTTTGCTAGCCCCTCTGCTTTCGCTTTTTGATTAAATTCATCGGCTGCCATGAGAAATTGCGCAAGCGGATTTTGTTTAAGCTGGGCGTAAGGTGGATGTGTCGCTAAACTACTTGCTAACTGAATCAACCATTGCACCAGAAAATACTCGAGTGCTAATTTTTTTTGTGAATGATAAATATTTCGCATCATTAAACGACGCGCCATTAAATAATGTTCAACCACTCCGATGCCTTTATGCGTAATGCCAAGCCGCTCACCTTCATATGATGAGACTATCGTCATGCAATGCAGCATCCAGCGAAAATCAAATTCACCATAAGTCACCCCACAAAAATGGCTATCACGCCGCAAATAATCAAGACGATCAGCATCCAGTTGTGACGAAACAATATCTGCCAATACACTTTTGGCGACGGGCTTATGCATAATCATATCGGCGATGTGGCGAAATTTATCTTCCGTTAAATGATAGCGCGGATTCACACGATTATATTCGTGGAAAAATTGTGAGTTACCAAAATCAGCCAAAAAATACGGCGTCCAATCTTCATGTCGAATTGATTTATCAAAAAAAATCCCCTCAAACGCATGCGAAAATGGCCCATGGCCAATATCATGCAAAAGACAGGCAATCATCACTAATTGCCGCTCTTCATCCGCCAAGCCGATCTTTTGTGCGATTTGTCCTGCGACATAGGAAGCGCCCAGGCAATGATTAAAGCGCGTGTGAACAGCGCCCGGGAAAATAAAATCACCCATGCCAAGTTGTTTGATATGCCGCAAGCGTTGAAAAGGCGGGCTATCAATAAACGGTTTGACCCATGAATCTTCCACTGAGGTAAATTGCATAGTGTCGTGAACAGGATCTTTGATAACGTGATATCGGTTATTCATCATGGGAAGAGTCTACTACATATCGTTAAAGCTCAAAAGTACTGCTACCTTGCGGCGGTAACCCTGGCTGATCATATAGGCCGCCAAGCGGCATCCGTTTTATCACCCTATACTGCGACCCTTCCGGATGCGGCTCGCTGCGATATAGTGTCACCTCTCTAACGGCGATGCCGTTTATCACCGGTGCCTCCACTTCATTCAGGAATTGAAGTCCAACACCGCGCGGCTGCTTGATCCGGCCAATCGTCAAATGGGCGCGGAACGGACGCTCCTCGACTTGATAATGCGTTTTTTTGATGCCATCCCCCACTGCCTCTGCTAAGGGTGATAAGGCATCTTGTGGCGTGACATCAAACACAATGACGCGAGGATGATACAAACTCGGATATAATCGCAAATCCCCCAATGAAAATGCTGGATAGCGACTAATGGATTGAATGGCTCGCTCAACATTTTCGCTCAATAATGGCAAATCATCTGAGGCAACGCTTG
>MGYG01000035.1 GCA_001801635.1 Gammaproteobacteria bacterium RIFCSPHIGHO2_12_FULL_43_28 | reverse complement strand
ATGAGTAAGGCCAACCAAGGGCCGAACGTATGCTTGTGCCAATGGATCAAGCCCTTCAAAAATTTTAGTTTTCATATCTGTCGGAAAATGATTAAACGCGTTGACTAACACATCCATATGCATTGATGGGTGCGCAAATAAGCTGCCAATACCAAAGTAGGCGCTGCGTTTTAAATTGAATGACGTCATGGTCGCATTAAGTGCTTTGCTATATTTTACAGCGAAATCATCCCTAGTAAATTCATCCCCATTAAGGTAGTTAATTAATTCGTTTAATGCGGATTGTTTTGATTGAGGTAACTTTTCACTTGTTTCCAGTATCTCAGGTGTTGAAAATTGTAGCTGCTTAAGTTGTATGATGCTATCAAGGCGTTTAATAACCTCACCAAGATTTGATCGTAACGAGAGATCTAGATTTTCCATATCGCCATATATAAATTTTAAAAGGATTTTGCTTACTTCATTTGGATTCATATGATCAACGATATCTTCAAATGAAGCGGCTAAACTATAAATATCTGCTTTAAAAAAATCATCGAGACTTACATCTTCAAATGAATCCAATTTAGCAAGCTCAGGCGCAACATGATCTGCTGTTCCACATTTTACCTCACGAAGAAACTGCGGAGAATTTTTATCAACAGAAAGGCCAAAGTCAATAAGCGCTACCTTGCCTGTTTCTGCGTCATACATAAAATTATCTGGTTTGATATCGCGATGCGCAACGCCTTTTTGATGAACGTATTGTAATTGTTCTGCCATCTTTTTTAGAATTATTAAAAGCTGAAGATCATCGGTAATAGTAGCGCTCTTTAAATTAACACCTGGTATTAAATGCATTATAAATTCATGCGAAGCACCCTTTTTTTCACTTACTCTTATAATAATTTCCTTTTTATCCTTTATATTTTCATGTAAAAGACCCTGAATTCTCGCTTCATTACTGAATATTTGTTTGCGAATGTCATTTATATCTTCTACGCCGTATCCAAATTGAACACGATTAATTTTAAGCGCACTCCATTCGCCCGACTCTAAATTTTGAATTAACTTTATCTTGCCCATGGATCCGCGACCAAGACTTTTATTTTTCATATCTCCATAGTAGACGGCATAAGGCGTGTCATTATAGAAAAATACGCTGAATTTGATTTGATCTTTATTTATGGCATGCTTAGCTCTACGATAAAAGAGGGTTTTGTCAGCTGCCTCTTTATATTTATTTTTTAACGAATCAATTTGCCTATCGGTCAATAACTTCCGATTACTCTGCAAATCACTCTCGTCAATCGTTGGGTGAATCGCAACTCGCTCTCTCATGTATTTTATCTCATGTTTTATAATACTATTCTTATAGTAGTATTATATCACAGTTCATCACATGAAAGTTCAGCACGGATCGCTATATCTCCATGAATATAATTATCTTTTATCGTAATCTCAAAAGCGATCCACCAGTCACAAAGTTTCGTATCTCATCCTTTTGATAACCACTAAACAATAGTACAACGTGATTGATTTGTTTTTTCTTTTTGTAGTGCATCAGAAACTTCACTATTATGAGAATTATTTGCAAACACACCAAGATTTTTATTGTTGGTGTATTTTACTGAAGAAATTATATTAAAAAAAGAATACTGCATCATTTCCTCATGCTTAGTCATTGAAAGCTTTTCTTTTTGTGTCAACGTAAATTCGTTTAATGATTTAATAAAAATAGTTAAGGTTTCTTTAGCATCTTTTGTATGAATATATTGTAAAAATGATTGTGAATTTTTTGCGGCTGTTCGAATCATATCTCTTCGTTGGATTAATTCACTCACATAAATCGCTACTTCATGCTGAAATTCATTAGCTTGTAAATAATGCGAGACGAATTCATGCAACAATTCATCCGGTAATAAAATGATTTTAAAAATCGTTTCATTAATTTCTTTGCGGACAATAGCTGATTTACTGATTTCATCAAATTGATATTCCTTCTCTTTCTGATGAAACCAACGTGCAGGTTGATACGTTTCAAGATAGGGCAATACGTCTATATCGCGAGAACTCACCGTATAATTTGCCTCAATAATATCGATCCCATAATCGCTTTTCACCAAGTTAATAAAACACAGTCCGCCATCTATCTTAATAATATGACCCTCCTTATCAACAGCTAGATTTGGCGGTCTAAAATCAATTTCATTCACAAATAAGGCTCCCACCAGGGCGGCACCAAACCCACGATAAGTTCCATTTAAGATTTTTTCTACCACCTCGTCCGGTGGCAGGTGATGAAATCCCTGATAACCGGGTATTCCTTTTGACATCACAAAAATTTTATTACCGCGTGTTGGTTTAACAACACGGGTTTTGGGATAATAAGGCATGAGCAGACGTAATAATTCTTGCGCCAACACTTCATTATTCGCATCAACTCTATTTCCTTCTTCCTTCATGTACCATTGACGTTGATATTTTGCGGGCAATAATTGCTGATTTTCCACTGCTACTTTTTTATAAGGTGGTTTTTTTTGAATAATTCTAATGTCGCTATGAAAATCAGCTGGGTCTTTAGGCCGATCCAACGTCTTCATGATTTTAATTTGACTATTTGATCGATAAGCTGGTTTTTTTGATCGCGTGTTGGTCATCCTTGCCTCAACTTATTTAGCTTGTTTTCCTTGCGATATGCATCAGTAAGCATATAAGTATCGAGAGGAGAAAGCGAGATGAAATAGCTAGATAAGTTTTTTAACGGCACCTGATTCGATTGCGGCTTGTGCGACAGCACCGGCCACTTTTTCTTTTAAGCGCGGATCGGTCGGTTTTGGCAATAAATAGGTTGGCCCAAAACACATATTTGAATCCATACCATAATCTGCGACGACTTCAGCAGGAACTGCTTCTTTCGCTAATGATTTAATGGCATACACTGCGGCCAAGATCATTGCTTCATTAATTTCCGTTGCGCGCACATCAAGTGCCCCGCGGAAAAGATAAGGGAAACATAAGACGTTATTCACTTGATTGGGGAAATCACTTCGGCCGGTCGCAAGTATCACATCCTTTCTTGCTTGCGTGACTTCTTCAGGCATAATTTCTGGTACCGGATTTGAGAGTGCAAAAACGATTGGGTTCGCTGCCATCGTTTGCACCATCAGAGCTGCGAGTAATTTGGGGCCTGAAACACCGATGAAAACATCCGCCCCTTGCATTGCATCGGCCAAGGTGCGCTTATCTGTATTGACTGCAAATTCTCTCTTATATTGATTGAGATCATCCCGCTCGGCGTGAATGACCCCTGCGCGATCGACAAGGAAAATATTTTCTCGTTCTGCACCAAGCGTCAATAAAAGTTTCATGGTCGCAATACCAGCAGCACCCGCGCCAAGGCAAACAATTTTCGCTTTTGCCAGTGTCTTTTGTTGCAACTCTAATGCATTCAATAAAGCAGCGGCGACGACAATCGCGGTACCCTGCTGATCATCATGTAGTACTGGGATATTCAAGCGTTTTTTAAGTTCAGACTCGACGAAGAAACATTCCGGCGCCTTGATATCTTCGAGATTAATACCACCAAACGTCGGTGCGATTCGGACAATGGTTTCAACCAATTCGTTAGGATCGGTGCAATCAACCTCTATATCAAACACATCCACATCAGCATAACGCTTAAAAAGCGCAGCCTTTCCTTCCATGACAGGCTTTCCTGCCAGCGCACCCACATCACCCAAGCCCAACACGGCGGTACCATTTGAAATGACGGCGACCAGATTGCCTTTATTAGTGTATTGATAGGCAAGCGAGGGATCTTTAGCGATCTCCCTGACGGGTTCTGCGACACCTGGCGTGTAAGCAAGCGATAAATCGTATTGCGACTCAGTTGGTTTACTGAGTGCAATACGAGTTTTTCCTGGAATGGGATGAGAATGATAGTCAAGCGCAGCTTGACGAAAGCGATCAGTCATGGCGAGTATGGTTACTTGTCACCATCTGGCTTAGTCTCAGCGGCTTTACTCTCAGCGGCTTTTTTCATGCCATATTTTTGACGGAAGCGATCAACGCGACCTGCGGTATCAACCATTTTTTGCGTGCCAGTGTAAAACGGATGGCATTTTGAGCACACTTCTAACGTGAGCTGTGCTTTTTCCATGGTTGAACGTGTCATAAATGCGTTGCCGCAACTGCAAACAACTTTTACTTCTTTATATTCTGGATGGATATTTGGCTTCATGACCTGCGAACCCCTATAAAATAGGCTGGCATCATAGCGAAGAATGGATGACTAATCAAGCTATTCGCGCAAAAACAGAGGGACTTCGAGGTATCAACTATCCCCTCCAGTCACTGTTATTAGTCGGCTAATCTCTTGTATTTATTATCTTTTTAAATATTTATGCGCACTACTGTGAAGATCATGACGCTTTTCGTGCGTTGGATGCTGATTTTTCAGCTGATGGGCAAAAAAGTGGTTTTGGGACGCCCTATTGCGCTCAGATTCTCGCTTCGATACGGGTACGGGTGTCGATAATAATCGTAAGAATTGCATCCCTCACTTCCTTCATCATTCTTCTACGAGATTTTAAACTCAGCAACGACCGGCGCATGATCAGATGGCCGTTCAACGCTGCGAGGTGTTTTGTCAATATAACAAGCCTTACATTGCCTGGAAAGTGGCTGACTCGCAAGCACATGATCAATACGCAAACCCATATTACGTTTGAACGCATTCAACCGATAATCCCACCAAGAAAATTCTTTCACATCGGGTGACAGTAATCTGAAACAATCTTCAAATCCTGTTAACAATATCTCGGCAAATGCTTTACGTTCAAGCTCGCTAAATAAAACCTTGCCCTCCCAAACCGCTGGAGCATGCACATCGATATTGGCTGGTGCGATATTAAAATCACCCAGCACAATCACGTTAGGATATTTTTTTAATTCGCTTTTTAAAAAACTGATTAGTTTCTGCAGCCAGCTCAATTTGTATTGATACTTGTCCGACCCAACGCTCTCGCCATTGGGAACATAAAGATTAAGGACTCGAATATTATCAATAGTAGCGCCTATCACACGACGTTGGCGATCTAAAAAATCAGGAATATCTGTCACAACCTCACTCATGTCATGGCGGCTTAAAATGGCAACCCCATTATAAGTTTTTTGGCCAGAGAATTTTACTTGATAACCGGCTGACTCGATATCTGCAATGGGAAAATCATCATCGATGAGTTTGGTTTCTTGTAGTGCAAGCACACTTGGCTTCTCTTTTTGAAGCCAAGTGAGCACTTGTGGCAAACGAACGCGTAATGAATTCACATTCCAAGAAGCAATTTTAAACATCGACACTCACTTACAAACTGTAATAAAGATCGAATTCAATAGGATGTGTGGTCATATTTAATTGCGTCACTTCTTCTTGTTTCACTGCAATGTAAGCATCGATAATTTCCTTGGTGAACACATTACCTTTTAACAAGAAATCATGATCCGCTTTGAGACAATCCAATGCTTGCTCAAGCGAAGAACATAACTTAGGAAATTCACGCGATCTTTCTGGTGACATTTCATATATGTTCTCATCAACTGCATCGCCTGGATGAATTTTATTTTGAATACCATCAAGACCTGCCATTAACAACGCAGCAAAGGCAAGATAAGGATTTACTAAGGCATCTGGGAAGCGTGCTTCAATACGTTTTTCTTTTTCGCTAAAAACATGCGGAATACGAATACCCGCAGATCGATTACCTTCGGAATAGACCATAGTCACTGGCGCTTCAAAACCAGGAACCAAACGCTTATAACTGTTTGTACCTGGGTTAGTGAAAGCATTTAATGCACGCGCATGCTTGATCAAGCCGCCGATATAGTAAAGTGCAATATCGGAAAGCCCAGCATAGCCTTTACCTGCAAACAAATTTTTACCGTCTTTCGCTAACGACTGGTGGCAATGCAAACCACTGCCATTATCGCCGACAAGTGGTTTTGGCATGAAGGTCACCGTTTTGCCATTTTCATTTGCAACCATATGGAGAACGTATTTAAGCACTAACATTTCATCCGCTTTATTTAGCAATGTGCTATAGCGCGTGGTGATTTCATTTTGACCGCAGGTTGCGACTTCATGATGATGCACTTCAGGCAGTAAACCCATGGCCAGCAAGGCATGGCACATATCACCACGCAAATCATGTGATGAATCCACAGGTGGAACAGGGAAATAGCCACCTTTACTGCGCGGACGATGACCGCGGTTTCCTCCTTCAAAGACAGCGCCAGTATTCCAGCTTGCTTCTTCAGAATCCACTTGATAGAAGCAACCATTCATTTTGATATCCCAGCGCACATCTTCAAAAATAAAAAATTCGACTTCTTGACCAAAGTAGCAAGTATCTGCAATCCCTGTCGTTCGCAAATATTCTTCCGCCCGCCTTGTAACGGCTCGGGGATCGCGAGAGTATGGTGCAAAGGTGTCTGGATTATAAACATCACAACGAATGACCAGTGTTGGCACCTTACAAAAGATATCCATCACTGCGGTTGATATATCTGGTACTAACAAGAGATCGGATTTATCAATATCCATCCAACCACACAGAGACGAGCCATCAAACGCTTTTCCATATTCAAAAAAGCCCTCGTCAATCTTCCCTTTGGGAATGGTGACGTGATGCTCTTTACCACGCAAATCAGTAAAACGTAAATCGACAAACTCAACGTTATAATCAACGATAGCTTTGGTGATTTTTTCTTTGTCTGGTAACGCTTGATAACGAGTACTTACGAGTGGAACTGTTTTGCTTATATCCTTTAAATCATTCATGGCGACCCCCCCTCTTTTCACGATTTCGATATTCTATCTGATGATTAGGGTATTTTCGCAAGTTTTTTTTGATATTATTCATTTTTTGCTTATTTTTAAGGAAGGAAGCATGTTAGGCTCGATTCAGCTCGTGACAAATGCGAAGGTCACTGTAG
>MGYG01000034.1 GCA_001801635.1 Gammaproteobacteria bacterium RIFCSPHIGHO2_12_FULL_43_28 | reverse complement strand
CGAGACGGCGCAAAAAACGCGCCTCCTCAGGGCGAACGGCCAGTTAATGAGCATATTTAGAACCCGTTCGTGCTGAGGAGGCGCGTTTTTTGCGCCGTCTCGAAGCATGAACGGGCAATTTTAAATTTTGTCGTGTACAGAGGCTTCGGCATGGCCCAACGAATCGCTTTTGTAGAGTAAGGATAATTTATGACGATTAAAGTATTAGTCAATGGTGCCTTTGGCCGCATGGGACAAATGACGGTCAATGCGATCAATACACACCCTCGATTGACGTTGGTTGGTCAAACCGGCCGCGAATATGATTTAGTCAAATCCATTCAGGATAGCGGTGCAGAAGTGGTTGTCGATTTTACTCATCCAGAGGCTGTGTATAACAATGTCATCAAAATTCTTGATGCGGGTGCACGGCCAGTCATTGGTACGAGCGGGTTAACCAAAGAACAAGTTGTCAAATTACAACACCGTGCTGCGGAATTAAAAATAGGCGGCTTAATTGCCCCTAATTTTTCACTCGGCGCGGTCCTCATGATGAAATATGCGCGTGAAATTGCGAAATACATGCCCAATGTTGAAATCATTGAAATGCATCACAACAACAAAGCGGACGCCCCTTCAGGCACCGCCATACGCACGGCAGAGATGATCGCAGAATCTATTCATGATCAAGTTGCCTGCGAAAAACCTTGCCATGAAACACTCAAAGGTTCACGCGGTGCAAAGTGCCATAACATCCCTATCCATGCCATTCGATTACCTGGCTTACTCGCGCATCAACAAGTGATCTTCGGTGAATCCGGCGAAACCTTGACACTGCGTCATGACAGTATTGAAAGACAATCTTTCATGCCAGGCGTGTGTCTTGCGTGTGAGAAAGTCATGAAACTCGATAGACTCGTTTACGGACTGGAAGAGATTTTGTAGTCGCAACAGCTTTTGTCATGCCAGCGCGTTTTTAGCTGGCATCCAGCTTAGGCATTAAACTATAAAGTACCCAACTATTGAGCTTGTTATTTATTAAAATTACAAAACTATCTAACTTGCAAAAAACTTGGATGCCAGCTAAAAACCGCTGGCATGACAAGAATCATTAAACCTGGATGCCAGCTAAAAGCACGCTGGCATGACAGGAATAATTGAGATTAAGCACACATTGGTACGCTTTCGCTGGCATGACAGGATTTTAAGCAAATCAGCCGAGTAATCGTGAGCTTTTGCAACAAGACAGTATTCAGCAGAAAAAATACACAGCCTTAACTATCATTTGCTTTTCATCATTTCGCCTTTGTAATCCGTTGGATAATCGCAGGCCTTGGAATAGCAACCACTTAAAGCAACACCCAATACCATAATGAGCAACATTCCAGATAGCTTCTTCATCATGCAACTCCTTTGCAAAAACAATAGCTAAACACGATTAATTTGGTTCTGCAAGTAGCGAAATCGGAATATTAATGCCGATAAAGCTCCCTTTTATATTGTTCACACTTGGCAAAATCACATACAATATGCCTTATGAAGCCTAATCACTCACCATCTCAACCGATTGGAATTTTTGACAGCGGTATCGGCGGCCTGACCGTCGCACACGCCATCGTCACCCATTTACCAAAGGAAAACCTGATTTACTTCGGTGACACAGCACATTTACCTTATGGGGATAAATCAACTGCTGCTATACAAGCTTATGCGGTCAAGATAGCGCACATGTTGCTGCAACAAGAATGCAAACTTATTTTAATTGCTTGTAATTCAGCATCCGCTGCCGCTTATGATCTCGTCAAAGAATACGTGGGCAGCAAAGCCATTGTGATGAATGTGATTGATCCTGTGATTCAGCGATTAAAAGTAAATTACCGAACAAAACGCATTGGTTTGATTGGGACTAAACAAACCATTTCATCGCACATTTACAAAAAGAAAATTGATAATTTAAATGCTGGTATCACACTGACATCGCACGTGACTAACTTGCTTGCTTCAGCGATTGAAGAGTTTGGCGATCATCCCATTATCGATGCGTTATTAAAAGAATATTTAAATCAGCCAGAATTACATGACATTGATGCATTGGTATTAGGCTGCACGCATTATCCAATCATCAAAGATCGTATTGCAAAACTTTATGCACCTTCCGTTGAGATTATTGACTCATCTGATATCGTCGGGCAAGCCGTCAAAAAGCAACTCGAAAAAAATCGTCTATTAAATGAAGGCGGTCAGAGCACGAAGCGTTTTTATTTATCTGACTACACAGAATCATTTGCCAACAACGCAAAATTATTCTTTAACGAAACCATACAATTAGAACATTACCCGCTTTGGGATTAATCAAATGAATTACCGCCACTTATATCATGCTGGCAACTTTGCAGATGTCGTTAAACATGTCGCTTTAATCGCATTAATTGACGCATTAAAAATAAAATCGAATCCATTTTGTTATATCGACACGCATGCGGGGCGAGGCTATTACGATTTACTTTCGGAATCTGCGGCAAAAACAAAAGAATACGAAGGCGGGATTGAAAAAATCATTCATGCCGATCAACCACCGCCTTTGATCAGACAATACCTGCATTGCGTCCACCAAATTAATAACCAGTTAACAAAAGCGAAATACGCTTCCTTGCATTACTACCCAGGCTCCCCATTGATCGCACGATCACTCATGCGCCCAGGGGACCAGATGATTGCTTGTGAATTACAACCCGAGGAATACCAGGCCTTAAGAAATAATTTTGCTGGCGATAGACAAGTGGCGATACATCACATGGATGGATTTTTGGGCTTAAAAGCCTTCTTACCTCCCAAAGAGCGGCGTGGATTGATCTTGATTGACCCGCCTTACGAAAATCCGGACGAATACGAACGAATTGCTCAAACATTACCCATCGCACTCAAACGATTTAGTACCGGGACGTATGGCATATGGTACCCCATCAAGGAAAAAGCGACCCTCACGCGGTTTTATCGAAGCATTGAAGCGCACATCAATCAACCTGTTTTTGTTATCGAATTAACGATTTATCCTGATCTTCCCCATCATCTTAATGGCTGCGGTCTACTGGTCATTAACCCTCCCTGGCAATTTGATCAATCTATTAAAAAAATTCTCCCTTGGTTATGGAATGGCTTATCAATCAACAAACAAGGATCATATCAGGCCTATTTGCTCAAATAAGTGCTAAAATAATGGTAAGAGCATTGAAGTGGAGTATGTACCATGAAGAGGCTTCTGATTACATTATCGACAATTCTGCTCGTTATGGGTTTAGCTGGTGCTACTTGCTCACGACAAGATGTGGGTATGACAGCGGGTGGCATCATCGGTGGGGTTGCGGGTAGTGAGCTCACTGGCGGCAGCGGTGTGGGTACCGTGGCAGGCGCTGTGGGTGGTGCTTATCTCGGCAGAGAGTTGTCAAAATAAACGAGTTTGTTTTACCCAGCGCGGGAGTCGGTCGCAGGATGGGGAGTTTCATGTAACCCAGCATCAGGCCGGCCTCCCGGCATTTTTTTGATATTATTCATAGGCTTAAACAAGCATTTAACCAATTCCCCCCAATTTACTGCTAGAATAGAACAGTGGACAACAAATGGATGAGGAGATTGTCATGAAGAAAATATTAATGACATGTGCTACCGCAGTTATTATTGTCGGCCTCTCTGGTGCTTCTTGCCAAAGACAAGACATGGGCATGGTTGCAGGCGGCGTGGTTGGTGGTGCAGCAGGGCATGCCATTACCGGTGGCAGTGCAGCCGGTACGATTGTCGGTGCGGTTGGTGGCGCCTATGTTGGTCGTGAATTAGCAAGATAATACAAAAAAGCGGGAACCGCTGAAAAAAGGTAACTTCCTCGTTGACTGCCACCGCATTTTCCCCTCACTAGCGGTGGCAGATTCTCTTTTAGATCCGACCTCATAATGCTATCCTTGTTCACCTAATTGAATCCACAATGAGGTGAACTATGGCGCTTTCTATTGGTGAGGCTGCACCTGATTTTACATTACAAACAGAGAATGAAGACCGCATCACACTAAGCAGCCTGCGCGGCAAAAAAGTCGTGCTTTATTTCTACCCCAAAGACAATACACCTGGTTGCACAAAAGAATCTTGTGATTTTCGAGATCATTACGCTACCTTTCAATCCCAAGGCACGCACGTATTTGGCATCTCAAAAGATGGCGCCAAAAGTCACGCTAAATTTAAAACAAAATATAATTTACCTTTCCCCTTACTAGCAGATGCCAATGGTAACGTTTGCGAAGCCTACGATGTCATCAATCCAAAAAGTTTATTCGGCAACACCTTTTTAGGCATTACTCGCTCAACGTTTCTGATTGATGAAACAGGCGTTATTCGCGCTATTTGGCGCAAAGTAAAAGTACCAGGGCACGTGGAGCAAGTATTAAATGAAATCTAATAAAACCGCCATTAAACCAACACGCGCAGAAAATTACCCCGAATGGTATCAACAAATTATTAAAGCCGCCGATCTCGCAGAAGTATCCCCCGTACGCGGCTGCATGATTATTAAACCCTGGGGTTATGCGATTTGGGAAAACATTCAGCGCGTACTGGATGAAAAATTCAAAGCAACCGGACACAAGAATCTTTATTTTCCGCTGATGATTCCATTGAGCTTCATGCAAAAAGAAGCGGAACATATAGAAGGATTTGCAAAAGAATGCGCGGTCGTCACGCATAGCCGCCTTGCCGTTAACGAAGAAGGAAAACTAACCCCAGCAAATCCGCTTGAAGAAGCCTATATCATTCGCCCAACTTCTGAGACCCTCATTGGTGATGCATTTTCACGCTGGATTCAATCCTACCGTGACCTGCCTGTATTAGTAAATCAATGGGCGAACATTGTGCGCTGGGAAATGCGTACGCGTATGTTCTTGCGCACCACAGAATTCTTATGGCAAGAAGGCCACACTGCACACGCGACCAGCGAAGAAGCCATGCAAGAAACGCATGCCATGCTCGATGTGTATGCGCAATTTGCCGAAGAATATCTTGCGATGCCTGTTATTAAGGGTGAAAAAACCGCGAGCGAACGCTTCCCCGGCGCCGATAATACGTATTGCATTGAAGCCATGATGCAAGATAAAAAAGCACTACAAGCGGGTACGTCACACTTTTTGGGACAACACTTTTCCAAGAGCTTTAATATTAAATATCTCAGTGCGGCTGGCAAAGAAGAATTTGTCTCTACAACGTCGTGGGGTGTTTCAACTCGACTGATTGGCGGCCTTATCATGACACACAGTGATGATAATGGATTAGTATTGCCGCCTAAAATCGCGCCATCACACGTGGTGATATTGCCCATCATTCATGATGATGCCGATAGGGAAAGCATTCTTACTTATTGCGACAAATTAGCCAGCGAATTACGTGAGCTCCGTTACCATGGGCGTCAATTAGGGGTTGAAATCGATACACGTGATTTACCTGGCGGCGAAAAGGCCTGGAGCTGGGTGAAAAAAGGCATCCCCATTCGTCTTGAAATCGGCAAACGTGAAATGGCCGCTCAACAAGTTTCCATGAGTCGACGCGACAAAGATTACAAAGATAGACAAGCACTCAGTCACAATGAAATCGTTAAAATCATCGATGCCGAATTGGATGATATTGAGGCGCATTTATTCTTGCGTGCACAAACTTTCCAGCAGGAAAACACACAAACCATCACCAACTTCGATGATTTTTGCCGCTTTTTCGAGGGTGATGGCGGTTTCGCCCTAACCTATTGGAATGGGGATGCAGCCATTGAAGCTGAAATGAAACAAAAGCTTGGCGTCACCATTCGCTGCCTCCCGCTGGATAAGGCCGATATGCGTGGCAAATGCATTTTCAGCGGTCAAGCGAATGCCAGGATGGTGATCTTTGCCAAGGCTTATTAGATTTCGTCATTGCGAGCCCGTGCTTTTTGCGGGCGCGGCAATCCAGCATAGAAACAGTGTGTGGATTGCTTCGTCGCAAAGAGCGCTCCTCGCAATGACGGCGTTTAGGTGGATAAATTGCTGCCATAACGCACTTATTAGAAGTTACCTTCTGTACATGACAAAATTTAAAATTGTCCGTTCATGCTTCGAGACGGCGCAAAAAACGCGCCTCCTCAGCACGCACGGGTTCTAAATATGTTCATAAACTGGCCGTTCGCCCTGAGGAGGCGCGTTTTTTGCGCCGTCTCGAAGGGTGAATGGCTAGAATGTATTTTTTGTCATGTACAGAGGAAGTTACCATTATTTTATGCTACGCTTTCGCACAGTTACTCTTTTTAGAAAGGAAGGATAGAAAATGTCAAACATTGCAGCATTACAAGCAACCATCGCTAAACTCGCTACTAAAGGTAAAGGCATATTAGCGGCCGATGAAAGTACGGGCACTATCACAAAGCGCTTTCAGGCATTAAATATCGAATCAACAGAAGATTCTCGCCGTGCATACCGCGAATTATTAGTGACGACCCCTGGCATCAACGAATTCGTTGCAGGTGTGATTTTATATGAAGAAACACTTAATCAAAAAACCTCGCAAGGCATTCCCTTCGCCAACGCACTGGAAAAAGCGGGCATTCTGCCTGGCATTAAAGTCGACAAAGGATTAATAAATCTTGCAAATACCAATGAAGAACAAGTAACGCAGGGTTTAGATGGTTTACCGGAAAGACTTGCTGAATACAAAGCAAAAGGCGCACGTTTTGCCAAATGGCGCGCGGTTTATAATATTTCAGCGAATACACCAAGCCAATTGTTAATCGATACCAACGCGGAAGTACTTGCGCGCTATGCAGCGATTTGCCAGGCAGCGGGCATTGTTCCCATTGTTGAACCAGAAGTATTAATTGATGGTGATCACACGATAGAACGTTGCGAAGAAGTCACCGAACCCGTATTTCAAGCGGTATTTGAAGCGTTATATCGTCACAAAGTCAAATTGGAATATATCGTATTGAAACCAAGCATGGTGATTAATGGCAAAGCATGCAGTAAAAAAGCAGATCCAGCGGCAGTCGCCAAAGCAACCATTCGTGTATTACGCCGTACCGTTCCAGGTGCCGTACCAACGGTTAATTTCCTCTCTGGCGGTCAATCATCAGAACAGGCAACTGCCAATCTGGATGAAATGAATAAGCTCGCGCCGCTGCCATGGAATTTGAGTTTCTCCTACGCACGCGCGTTGCAAGATTATTGCGTAAAAACATGGAAAGGTGATGCAAACAATGTAAAAGCCGCTCAACAAGCTTTTTACAAACGTGCCAAATTAAATAGTCTTGCTGCGGTTGGCAAATATAATAAGTCAATGGAAGAAGAAGTTATTTCACTTGCTTCATAAACAGTAGTTGGGTAAGCCCCGGATTACGCTGCGCTAATCCGGGCTACACGACGGGCTACACGAACAAAAGGGAGCTTACGCATGACCATCACATCGATCAATACAGCAGATGCAAAAGATAAATTCGCTGATTTAGTCAATCGCGTGATTCATCATCGTGAACAAATTATTTTAACACGTCGTGGCAAAGAAGTAGCAGCGATCATCCCTTATGAAGATTTACTTTTACTCTTGGAAACACGAAATAAGATTGACCTCGATGATGCGATGAACGCCATGCAAGAAGCAAGAAATCAAGGTACCATTACATTGGATGCGCTGAAAGAAGAAATCGTAGGTTAACGCTTGTGACAACACCTTATTACATCAAAATAGCACCAGCCGCACAGCGACAAATTCGTTTGTTATTGCCAAAGCAACAAAAAAATATTATCAAGTTAATCGAGGCGCTTGCGATTAATCCGCGCCCGCCAGGTGTCCGTAAAATAGAAGGGGTGATAGGATTATATTGCGAAGATTTACAATTTGTTCGCCTCATTTATAAAGTGGAAGAACAAGAAGTTTTATTATTGCTGGTGAAGGAAAATTAACATTATAACCCTCTTCATCCATCACTCGTATGGACAACAATGATCTACCGGCGGTGCTGATTCTCCTTCTTCTAACACACTACCTGTCACTGGATTGGGTCGAAAGATCGTGCAACCTTTTAAGTGCAGCGCATGCGCTTTTGTATACACATCGTATAACGATTCAAAAGGAAAATCGCGCGGAATATTGATGGTTTTTGAAATTGCATTATCAACAAATGGTTGTACAGCGCCTTGCACATGAAGATGCGCAAGCGGTGTGAGGGTTGCCGTATCAATCCATGCTGGCGGCAATCCTTCGCGTTTCTCTGCTTGCCATAAACGCAATGCGTAATCTTTTACACAAAACGTTAACAACTCATCATCGCCTAAACGCACGTGTCGATTATATTGCGGCTTAAATATCGGTTCGATACCATTTGAAACATTATTTGCGAGTAAACTGGTCGTGCCAGTTGGTGCTACCGTATTATGATGACTGTTACGCACGCCGTGTGCAGCGAGTTGCTTTTGTAATCGCTCATCCAGGGTCTTAACAAATTCACCATTCAAATATTCTTTTGCAAAATACGGGAATTTTCCTTTTTCTTTTGCCAATTCAATGGAGGTTTCCCAGGTCACGTCCCTCACACGCTGCATGATCTCACGCGTCATTTGTAACGACGCTTCACACCCATACTGCAAACCCACCATGACAAACACATCGGCAAGACCAGTGATGCCTAAACCTATTCTGCGTGTACCGAGTACCACTGTTTGTTGCTTTTCTAGCGGGTAGTGCGAAACCTCAATCACATTATCTAAAAATCGCGTGGCAATATGTACGGTTTCTTCCAAGGCTTGCCAGTTGAGGCGCGCATTTTCACTAAACGGTGCGATGACAAATTGAGTTAAATTAATCGCACCCAAATCACAGGCACCATACGCAGGTAAGGGGATTTCACCGCAAGGATTCGTTGCATTAATGCGCTCGCGATACCCTAAATTATTTAAACGATTGATCGTATCACCAAACAAAACGCCGGGTTCAGCATAATCATAAGCAGAGCGAATAATAGATTGCCAAAGGGTCCGCGCTTTAATAACGCGATAAATTCGGCAGGGCACCGGATCACGTGATGGGCCCCATTGCCGATAGATTATTTCTTTGTCCTTCGCTTCACGATTTTCCACGGGAAAAATGAGCGGCCAGTCTTCATCTCGCTCTACCGCTGCCATAAACGCATCAGACACCATCACAGACACATTAAAATGCCGCAACGCATGCGGGTCACTTTTGGCCTTAATAAAACTTTCGATATCCGGGTGATCACAACGCAAAACCCCCATCATCGCACCACGGCGCGCACCCGTTGAGAGTAATACCGAGCACATGGCATCCCATATCCGCATGAAAGAAACGGGGCCTGAGGCTGGAATCCCCGTTTTTTTGACCAGTTCGCCAAAAGGCCGCAACACGGAAAAATCATAACCAACACCGCCGCCTTGTTGTAAGGTGAGCGCCCCTTCGCGCAGCGCGTCAAAAATCCCCGTGAGCGAATCTTCGGCGATATCCATGACAAAACAGTTAAAAAGGGTCACTTGATGGCTCGTGCCGGCGCCTGCCAAAATCCGTCCGCCGGGAAGAAAGGTAAACCCTTCTAAAATACGATAAAAATCCTGCTGATAGCGGCTCCGCTCCCCTGCCTTCTCGGGCAATGCGGCCGTGGTTGCGACCCTAAGCCAAGTCGATTCAAGCGTTTCATCTACCACCCGGTCTTTGTCCCGGTAGCGATATTTAATGTCCCATACTTTGTTTGAGATCGGCTCTTTAAAATAGGTCATGGTCCTTTCCCTGAAAGCTATTCTCCTTATCGCTAGTCTACCACCTTTTTTGACTCGCCCCCTTGAAGGCCGTTTGATCGCCCCCATATACAGTCTGACGCTCCCAAAAGGAGCCACCTGCAAAACCTGCGGGCCTATAAAATGAAGATCAATTATTAAACAGTTAGGAGAATGAATATGGCAAACACTCCAAATATCCGCCCTTTATCGGACCGGATTGTTGTTGAACCGAAGGAAGCTGAATCCAAAACAGCTGGTGGCATCGTTATCCCAGACACCGCCGACAAAGATAAGCCTATCCAAGGCACGGTCATTGCGATCGGTAATGGCAAATATATCGATGGCAAAATGCAACCTTTGCAAGTCAAAGTTGGCGAGCGCGTTTTATTCGGCAAATATGCCGGTACCAATATTAAACTTGGCGAAAGAGAATATTTGGTCATGCGCGAAGAAGATGTCATGGGCGTTGTTGAATAAAAGCAAATCCCACATTTTTTGGTCATACGAAAGTTATTAATTATTCAAAGTAAGAGGAAAAAATCATGGCTGCTAAAGAATTACGATTTAGTGAAGAAGCCCGTCAACAAATGTTAGCGGGTGTAAAAGCGCTGGCTGATGCGGTACAAATTACTATGGGCCCCTGCGGTCGCAACGTGGTAATTGATAAAGCTTTCGGCGCACCACTCGTCACCAAAGACGGTGTCACGGTTGCCAAAGAAATCGAATTGAAAGGCAAGTTCGAAAACATGGGCGCACAAATGGTGAAAGAAGTTGCTTCCCATACTTCTGATGAAGCCGGTGACGGTACGACGACCGCGACCGTGTTAGCACGACAAATCTTCATGGAAGGTTTAAAAGCGGTGGTTGCTGGTTACAATCCAATGGATTTGAAACGTGGTATTGATAAAGCGGTTGGAATTGCGGTTGCTGAATTAAAAAAATTATCAGCACCATGCAAAGACGATAAAGCCATCGCACAAGTTGGTACGATTTCCGCTAACTCCGATGAAGCGATTGGTCGCATCATTGCAGATGCCATGGCAAAAGTCGGCAAAGAAGGTGTTATCACCGTTGAAGAAGGTTCTGGTTTAGATAATGAATTATCCGTTGTTGAAGGGATGCAGTTTGATCGCGGTTATCTCTCACCGTACTTCATTACCAACCAACAAAACATGTCTGCTGAATTAGACAATCCATACATTTTAATCACCGACAAGAAAATTTCTTCCATTCGTGATTTATTACCTGTATTAGAAGCCGTTGCTAAATCTGGCCGTCCACTGGTGATCGTTTCGGAAGACGTTGAAGGTGAAGCACTGGCAACACTCGTCGTTAACAATATGCGCGGTATCGTGCGTGTTTGTGCGGTGAAAGCACCAGGCTTTGGCGATCGTCGCAAAGAAATGTTGCAAGACATCGCTGTCTTAACCAAAGGCCAAGTGATTTCAGAAGAAGTCGGCCTTAAGTTAGAAACCACAACGATTAATGATCTCGGCACAGCAAAACGTATCAATATTTCCAAAGACAACACAACCATTATTGATGGCGCTGGCGATAAGAAAGACATTCAAGATCGCATCAAGCAATTGAAAGGCCGTGTCGAAGAAACCACGTCCGACTACGACCGCGAAAAATTGCAAGAACGTGTTGCAAAACTCGCTGGCGGTGTTGCGGTGATTAAAGTAGGTGCTGCTTCTGAAATCGAAATGAAAGAAAAGAAAGCGCGCGTTGAAGATGCATTACATGCAACTCGTGCGGCGGTTGAAGAAGGTGTTGTTCCTGGTGGCGGTGTTGCATTAGTACGCGTCATGCAAGCATTGAAAGATGCTAAAGGCAACAACGAAGCACAAACCGTTGGCATTCAAATGATTAGTCGCGCATTGCAAGCTCCACTTCGTCAAATCGTAAGCAATGCAGGCTTTGAATCATCCGTTGTGTTGAATAAAGTATTGGAAGGCAAAGGCAACTTTGGCTTCAATGCGGCAACCGGCGAATACAACGACATGCTCGACATGGGTATCCTGGATCCAACCAAAGTCACACGCACTGCACTACAACAAGCAGCTTCCGTTGCTGGTCTTATGATCACAACAGAATGCATGATCAGCGAACTTCCAAAAGAAGAATCTGCTGGTGATGCTGCAGGTATGGGCGGTATGGGTGGAATGGGCGGCATGGGCGGTATGATGTAAACCGCTTAAGCGTCACACACAAAAAACCCCGCGAATGCGGGGTTTTTTATTGTCAAGCAACCATCTACCTATCACTAGCGCACATTCAAATATTTCTTCAACTTCGATGCATTCCAAAACAACATTAAACGATCAGCAGGATCAAACGAACCCATGCGCTCTACAACACTTTTTTCACAATAGCGTAGTGCCGCTTCAAAAATAACTTTGTCTTTCTCATCCAACGTTTGCTGTTTAAGTAACACGTCAGCCGTTTCAAAGGCCGTATCCATTTTTGTGAATATGTTCTTAAGCTCATCGTCTGTTTTTGATATCGAGCGCAAGCGTGCAAACAACCCTTCCGGCACCGTCGCATTTCGAAATTCTTTCGTTTCGGCGAGCAACTGAATCACCCAGCGATGCACTAAGCGGGCATTCTTCGCACGATCAAAACGATCCATGACATCATTGATTTCAGTGGTTTTGTAAGTAAGACCAGGAATTTTAAATACTTCTTCAGGATTATCTAAAAGCATCCCTTGAAGCAGACGATTAGCACCTTCCTCTGACATAACGCCTCCGCATTAGGCAAATTTAGCTTCAGTTTTAAGTATAGCTTATTTTCACTGCCGCGACCATTAGGTCGTTGATATTAAAAATATATTGCCTAAAAAAACAAGTGGTTATAAAAAATCAAGCACTTATATAGCAAGATGAGTCACTGAAATCCGTTATAATATGCTTACAAGTATGTGATTTAAGAGAAGGTTAAGGACAGTAGCGTAGCATAATGATGAGAGAAATAAAAAAATGGCTACGAGATGAGGATTGAGTATGCCAATCGATAATTTTAGTAAAGTTGATGAATTGATAAAAAGCAATCAGTTCCCATCTGAGGAGGAACTGGCGAAATTAAAAATCGAATACAAAGATTTTCCCGTATTATTAAGCGCATTGGAATGGCTTAGTCGTGATGGTAAGATCGATGTTACAATCAATGACAAAACCTTTAGCATTCCACGCACAGAAATGGACAAAATTAGTGTGAAAGGTAAGGGTAATTTCGGACGCACTTATGCCTTTCAATATACAGGCAACAATTCAGAGATAAAAAAAGCATTTAAAGAAATTCCACCTAAAAGCAATAATCATTGGAGGATAGCAAAATTTGCTGATCCAAATGAGATTTTAAAAGAACAAAAAGTAGCAGCAGAATTATCCAATAAGTGGCATCAAAGAGCCAATGCAACGGTTAACGAT
>MGYG01000033.1 GCA_001801635.1 Gammaproteobacteria bacterium RIFCSPHIGHO2_12_FULL_43_28 | reverse complement strand
AAAAAATAACTGCTCCCTACGTCAGGATAAAAACCAATGGCGGTTTCAGGCATGGCAAAGCTAAAATTTTCTGTTGCGATGCGATGACTACCATGAATGGATATGCCTGCTCCACCTCCCATGGTGATGCCATCTAAAAAAGCAATATAAGGTTTGGGATAATGATAAATAAGATGATTTAAGCGATATTCACTCTGAAAAAATTGGTGTAATTCTTCATGATGCGCCATGCCTTTTTCATACACTGCTTTTATGTCACCGCCTGCACAAAAAGCTTTGTCGCTTGAAGAGGAAATTAAAATTAATTTGATGTGCGGTGCTTTTTCCCAGACTCGGAGTTTTTGATACAAAGCTAAAATCATATCGTGATTTAAAGCATTGTAAACCTTGGGGCGATTTAAAATAACTTCACCCATAAACTGGGTTTCTTTGAAAAGGATAAAATCAGTCGACATTATTCACCTGTAAATTTTGCTTTTCGTTTTTCTAAAAAAGCACGGACACCTTCTTCTTTGTCTTTGCTTGCACAACATAAACCAAAATATGTGGCTTCAAGGTTGAGGGCTTCTTCTAGTGTGAGATCATAACCATGGTGAACAGCATCTAAAACAGAGCGTAGGGCGAAAGGTGCATGATCGATTATCGTTTCTAGTAGCGTATGCGCTCGAATAAGTAAATTTTCAGGCGCAGTAATTTCTGAGATTAAACCCCATTGTAATGCGGTGTCTGCAGAAATACTGCCGCCACTTAAACATAAATCCAGCGCGCGACCTTTTCCAATTAAGCGTGCGAGACGTTGCGTGCCGCCATAGCCTGGAATTAAACCTAATTTTACTTCAGGTTGGGCAAACTGCGCTGTGGATGTTGCAATGCGTAAACTGGCCGCCATCGCAAGTTCACAACCTCCGCCAAAAGCATAACCCTTGATGGCCGCTAAAGAAGGTTTGCCCAGATTTTCAAGAAAAGAAAAAATAGCTTGGCCTGTGCGTGCAAACGAAAAACCTTGTTCGGCATTAAGCGCTGCAATTTGTTTGATGTCAGCACCTGCGCAAAATGATTTTTCACCGGCGCCTGTTAGCAAAAGCGCTTTTGTTTGTGAATCTTGTTTTGCATCATGCAATGCTTTTTGAAGATCCTCGAGTAATGCTTTGTTGAGCGCATTTAAACGTTCAGGACGAGACAGTGTGATCGATAAAATACCTTTGTTATTGAGTTCTATTTCTAAATTAGAAAATGAATCCTTCATGATTAAACTCCTAGTTTATTTTCCTTTTTTTTCAAAAGACGAAAAATATTTTTTTTATGCCTGTAAATAATCAATAAAGACATCAAGAAAATAGGTAATACGACGAGGGGGCGATAAAAATAAAATGTAATAAAAGGTGCTAAGACCGCAGTGAGAATAGAAGCTGCCGAGGCATAATGAAAGAGCTTGGCAACGATGACCCATAACATAATAAGCAGTAAGGCGATGGGCCATGACAACATGAGCAATACACCAAAAAAAGTTGCAACCCCCTTACCGCCTTTAAACTTAAAAAAAAGAGGAAAGCTATGGCCTAGAATGGCAGCAAGGCCAATATAGCCTTGCAACAATAAAGAAAGATGAAAATGATGGGCTATTACCAGAGGAACAATGCCTTTTAAGGCATCTCCTATAAAAACAACAGCGGCCACCTTTTTCCCTGCGATGCGTGATACATTGCTTGCCCCTGGATTACCTGAACCTTCCTTGCGAGGATCAGGTAAGCCTAATAATTTACAAATTAAAATGGCACTTGAAATTGAACCTAATACATAAGAAAAAATAAGCAATACAATAAAAATTAAAATTTGCATAATAAGACCTTGTTTTCTAAGATGGTTTCTTTGATTAAGGGGGAGGATAAAAGAATGAGTATGCAACAACAAGTGAAATCTGACAATTTAATTTGGATTGATCTGGAGATGACAGGTCTTGATACATCCCGTGATTATATTATTGAAATTGCCACATTGGTAACGGATGTTAATTTGAATGTCCTAGCCCAGGGGCCTGTTTTTGCAATTCGTCAACCCGAGGAAATTTTAGAGAGAATGGATAAGTGGAATACTCGACAACATAAGGCTTCAGGCTTGGTTGAGCGAGTGAAGCGGAGCCAAGTTTCTGAAAAAGAGGCAGAAAGTGAAACCTTATTATTTATTAAAGAATATGTTAAACCTAAAAAATCACCGATGTGTGGGAACAGTGTTTGTCAAGATCGACGTTTTTTATCACGATTTATGCCTGAATTAGAGGAATATTTTCATTATCGAAATTTAGATGTCAGTACGTTGAAGGAATTAGCTTTGCGTTGGAAACCGGAGATTGCAGCTAATTTTAAAAAAGATTCTCAGCATGTTGCTTTACAAGATATTTTAGATTCAATTGCAGAGTTGCGTTATTATCGGCAGCATTTTTTGACTCTTTAGCTTATTCCTGGATCTTCGCGCCTATCGGCGCTTGATCCAGGCTACATTTACGCTTCGCTTCTTTCAGGCCGAAGGCCTGGCAACGAAGTCAAGGTTACTGTGTTGAAATCAAGGGTTAATTTTCAGTTTTCAGGCCGAAGGCCTGGCAACGAAGTTTAGCCCAGCCTAAGGCAAGCTTGCTTGCCGCAAGGCTGGGAAACAGACATCCATATAATTTAGCGCTGTAAGCGCGAAACAAAATAATAAAAAGTGTTACCTATCATCCCGGTTTAATCTGTTACCAGTCTACCCGGTTTGTACCCAAAAACTCCCCTCTCCCCTTTTTAAAAAAAGGGGAGAGGGGAGTTTTTGTGGTAGATATTTGAAAAATATCGTGAATAGTTACTTTTTAGAGGTGCCCTTAAGTTTTGATTTTTCTCGCGGATAAATTTTTATTTTTTAAGAACTGCGAAAAGGTGTGGGTGGTGGGAGTGAGTTTTCTATTTCTATTCTTTCTTGGTGAGTCGCAGGTCGTTTTCTCGGTGTTGGATGATATAAGAAAGTTTCTTCTTCGCCTAATAAAGGAGGAAGTTCCCTATCTATGATTACTTCTATTTCTTCTTCTTGGTTTTCAGAAGTATTTTCTTCTTTAAAAAAAGTCCGGACAGTGTTTGCTTCCAGGGAGAATTGGCATCGAGGTGACGGTATGCGTGTTTTAGCTGCCTCTTTTTTTAATAATGTAGTGAAAATTACATGAAATTCTTTACGATCCTGAGGTAGTTCGCAATATTTTACGAGATGTTCTACTCTTAAATAAAGCATTGTTTTTGCGTGATACTGAAGATGTGTTCTGATGATATTGATGTCGGGTAAAGGGAGGTGAGGCAAAATTTCATTGCAGAGAAAAAATGAAAAATCATTGCTTTGTTCTGATTCTTCAATTATTTTTTTTGCGATTTCTGACAATTTTTTTCTTGCATCTTCTTTCGTTTTTTTTTCTACGATTTTTTCTTCTTTTTCTGCTTCCTCCTCCTCTTCTTCCTTTTCTTCTATCGGTGGAGGGCTCGTAAAAATTTCCGAGGTATACACTCGAATGTGGCTCATAAACTCATAGACTAACTGAATTTGTGGTTCCGTGATCATATGTAAAAAAATGAAATGAATTTAGTCTTTCTATTCTAACACCTCTCTTATTAACGGAATATTAATTTTTTGTTCATTTGAAAGAATAATTTTTTTAAAAACTATTTTATAGAGACACGCCCTAGTTAACATTAACAAAATATGAATTTTTTTTGATATTTTTTTTGCTATAAGTTAAATAGGGTTATTGTTTTTTAAAGGTGAGAATATGCGTTATATCGGTTGGAACATTTCACTGTTGACGACTCCGGGGGCTAGGAATCTCAGTGTTAGTGCAGTGAAATCAGAAGTGCAAAGAGTTGCAGGTCATGTTATAGAAAAAATAAGGGGACAATTTTTTCTTTTTTCTCGAAACGAAGAAAAGAGTCTAAGAAATGCTGTGGTTTATCGTGCTGATGGACGTTCTCCTTCAAAACTTCAAGGGGACGGGGGTTTTCTTTTGAGGCGCCCGAACGCACCGGACCTTTCCATACGAACGTATGTGGATTCTAGTACAGGAACTCATATTTCATGTAGCGACACAGAGAGCGCGGCTAAAGCATGCCTTAGGTTTCAATTTAGGTTTGTTTATGCGCTGCAGACACCTGCTATTTTTATAGATGTGGGATTACTACCTGATAAATTTTTTGAGAGTTCAGCAACAGTTGATACGAAGATATTACAACAAGAAAGTGAAGTAGCAAGTGCATTGACTATCCCTTTTAGCGATGTTTATGCGGCTAGGCGAGTGATATTGCCAGCAGGAAGTTTGGGTATGTACTCTCCTTCTCTTACCATGCGATTCCCTGATACTTTCAAACCAAGGGGATGGGCCATAAGGATTCCTTCCAAAAGTTCAAATGAAGCGGAGAGGATTGAAAATATCTGTCGAGAAGAAGGTAGCTTGAAGCAGGGAGAGCGTTACCTTACTTTCCCTGAAGCTTTGGAGTTAAAAGCAGCGCTAGAGGAGCAAGATAGGAATTATGAACAAAAAAATAAGCAAAAATTAAATGTGGTTGTATTCGATAGAGTTCCACAGCTCACACAGGCTGCAGCAGTGACGCATATTGAAAAAATTTATTATGAGCTGAGCCAGCAGAAGTTAAAGGAGGGGGTTGTGGAAAAGGTGCGTATTAAATTTTATTCTGATCCTAAACCTGGTCTGCAGATCTAACAAATTAAAGCTACTTTAACGTTGTGGAGAAATTTTTTTTTCTGCCGGATTGGTGGGATTTTCGGGTTTTTCGAATTGTCGTTCGACGTGTTCAGCGGCGGTCATGAGCGCATCTTTGAAAGGAATATCTTTAGCTTCTACAACGATAGCTGTTACCCTTCTTGAAGACTGAGCAGAGGTAGGTTCGACAGGTACTTCTATTGTGGCAGCGCGTAGGCGCATTCTTCGTAGTTCCTCACAAAAAGCTTGTAACCGGTTTTCCAGATCTTGTTCAGAAAGGGGTTTGTCACTGGATTCTACACTGATTTGATAGTGAGTGGTGGAGGGTTTAGCATCTGCAGTTTTTGTAGGATGTACTGAATAAGTTATTAAACTTCTAGTGCTTGCTAACTGTGTTGATGTTGTGCCTAACATTAGCGTTGATTTAGCAGGGCCAAAAAATTGATGTAATCTACGGAACATAAAATTTTCTCCATATGACTCACAAATGATAAAAACCCCGCGTAACACGGGGTTTTTACCGAGTAAATAAAATTACATCATACCGCCCATACCACCGCCCATGCCGCCCATGTCGCCAGCGCCTGCATGTGAATGGTCTTCTTCCTTAGGTAGATCAGCAACCATGCATTCTGTTGTGATCATCAAACCTGCAACAGAAGCTGCATTTTGTAATGCAGTGCGGGTGACTTTGGTGGGATCTAAGATACCCATTTCAATCATGTCACCATATTCGCCTGTACTTGCGTTATAGCCAAAATTACCTGAATTAGCACGAATCTTTTCAACCACAACAGAAGATTCAGCACCCGCATTTGCTACGATTTGACGTAAGGGTGATTCCATTGCACGGCAAGTTAATATAATGCCGACATTCTGATCTTCATTGTCACCTTTCAAGTTTTTGATGGCTTGCAATGCACGAATCAATGCAACACCGCCGCCTGGAACAACGCCTTCTTCAACCGCTGCACGTGTTGCATGTAAAGCGTCTTCTACGCGTGCTTTTCGTTCTTTCATTTCAACTTCTGTCGCTGCGCCAACTTTAATAACAGCCACACCGCCTGAAAGTTTTGCGACACGTTCTTGCAGTTTTTCTTGATCATAAGTGGAGGTGGTTTCTTCGACTTGCGCACGAATTTGTTCGACACGTGCTTTAATGTCGGCTGGAGAACCTGCACCATCAATGATAGTGGTGTTGTCTTTTGTTATCAAAATACGTTTTGCAGAGCCTAAGTCATCCAATTTTGCTGCTTCTAAAGAAAGACCGACTTCTTCTGCAATGACATTGGCGCCGGTGAGAATAGCAATGTCTTGTAACATCGCTTTGCGGCGATCACCAAAACCAGGAGCCTTCACAGCGCATACTTTTACAATCCCACGAATGGTGTTAACCACGAGGGTTGCTAAAGCTTCACCTTCAACGTCTTCTGCGATGATCAATAACGCGCGACCTGCTTTTGCGACACCTTCTAAAATAGGTAACATTTCACGAATATTACTGATCTTTTTGTCAACCAATAAAATATAGGGTTGTTCCAATTCACAACTCATGTTTTGTTGGTTGTTGATGAAGTAAGGAGAGATGTAACCACGATCAAATTGCATGCCTTCTACGGTCGTTAATTCATTTTCAAGGCCGTTGCCATCTTCAACTGTAATAACACCTTCTTTCCCTACTTTACTCATGGCTTGTGCGATGATGTTGCCAATCGCTTCGTCTGAGTTTGCAGAAATCGTGCCAACTTGTGCAATGGATTTGTCATCTTTACAAGGTTTGGAAAGTTTCTTTAATGCATCAACTGCTGCTATGACAGCTTTATCAATCCCTCGTTTCAAATCCATGGGATTCATGCCAGCGGCAACGGCTTTGATACCTTCGGTTAAAATAGCTTGTGCTAACACGGTTGCAGTGGTTGTGCCATCGCCTGCCGCATCTGATGTTTGTGAAGCGACTTCTTTCACCATGAGTGCGCCCATGTTTTCAAATTTGTCTTTCAACTCAATTTCTTTTGCAACAGAGACACCGTCTTTTGTGACAGTGGGTGCGCCAAATGATCTCGTTAAAACAACATTACGACCCTTCGGGCCTAATGTAATTTTTACTGCGTTTGAAAGTTTGGTAACACCTGCCAGCATTGATTGTCTTGCTTCGTCTGAATAACGTAATTCTTTTGCAGCCATAGTTATATCCTCAATGATAAATTAAAAAATTAGTCGATGATTGCCATAATGTCTTCTTCGCGCAATACGAGGTAGTCTTTATCGAGTTTGATTTCACTACCTGAATATTTTCCGAAAAGAATGTTATCGCCTTTTTTAACATCTAATATACGTGTGTCGCCATTGTCTAAGCGTTTGCCTGGACCGACAGCAACAACTTTACCTTTACTTGGTTTTTCTGCGGCATTATCAGGAATAACAATACCACCTGCTGATGTTCGTTCTGTTTCGAGTCGTTGAACAATGACACGATCCCCCAAGGGACGAAGGTTGATGCTTTCAGACATGTTTTACTCTCCTTAATTAGGGCATTTCTTTATGTGAAGATTTCAATCTTAAAAAAGAGAGGTCTTTTAAAGAAGTTAGCACTCTCGTTTTTAGACTGCTAATGATAATCCACTCAGAATTACTGTCAAGATATTTTCATTCTGGTGTCTAAATTAAAATGGGCGGTTGTATCTGGTTTTCAAGTGATTTTTCAAGTAGCCTCAGAATTTATGTCTTTTTAACAAGGGGAAGTTCATGAAGAAGGGGTGGATAGTAGGGATACTTTATTTTTTTATGGTTTTAGGGCATGCGGCCCAAGGGGCTCTGCCGGCAAACCAAGCGTTTGAATTCTCAGGAAAACAAGAGAGTGGAAAAGTCATTTTACAATGGGATATTGCGCCGGGTTATTATCTTTATAAGGAACATTTTAAATTTGAACTGACGCCAGAGGGAGCTATCCCTTTAGGAAAAGTGTCATTTCCTTCTGCGATACAGAAACAGGATAAATTTTCAGGTAAGCATCAAGTCTATGCTAAACAACTTAAATTAGTTGTGCCCTTAAGCAATTCTTTGGCGAACAAAAGTAAATTGCAAGTGACCTATCAAGGTTGTTCTGAAAAAGGTTTTTGTTATCCTCCTATGAAACAAGTTATTTCGCTTGATAGAGTAGGAAAAGAGACGGATTTAAAAAACATAGGTGAAGCCAAAGAGAGTTTTTCAGAAAGAATGATGTTGTTTTTTCAAGAAGGTAGCGTGTTTGTTTTATTATTAGGTTTTTTTGGTTTTGGTATTTTACTGAGTTTCACACCTTGTGTACTACCCATGATCCCGATTTTATCGAGCATTATTCTAGGACAAGAAGGCAAGCTGGGTACATTCCGTAGTTTTTCTCTTTCACTCTTGTATGTGTTAGGCATGTCTATTGCCTATGCGATAGCGGGTGTGTTGGCCGGGTTGGCCGGTAGTCATTTGCAAGCGTATATGCAATCTCCTTTGGTTTTAACAACCTTCAGTATTTTATTTATTATTTTAGCTTTATCTTTATTTGGATTATTTGATTTACGTCTACCTTCTTTTTTGCAACACCACGCGACACATTTAAGTAATAAACAAAGAAGTGGTAGTTTTATGGGTGCTTTTTTCATGGGGTTTTTATCTATTTTGATTGTATCACCGTGTGTGAGTGCGCCTCTGGTAGCGGCATTAAGTTTGATTAGCCAGCGCGGGAATCTACTCTTAGGCGGTTTTGCCTTATGGATCATGGGCTTGGGGATGGGTCTGCCTTTATTATTATTAGGTACGTTTGGCCCACGCTTGTTACCGAAAACAGGGAAATGGATGCACGTAGTGAAGGCATTTTTTGGTGTCATCATGTTGGGTTTGGCGATCACCTTAATTTCTCGTTTCTTACCTGAGTTTATTTCTTTGGTGCTATGGGGTGGTTTATTGATTATTACCGCGATCAACATGGGGATTTTCACGCCGCTACCCAGCCGTGGTATAGAGCGTGCTTGGCAAGGGGTTGCTTATATTTTATTTATTTACGGTATTATTTTATTAGTGGGTGCGGCCCAAGGTAATGGAAATCCTTTAATGCCTTTGAAAAAAGAAAAGAAGATATTCGAAAAATCAGATTTAAGTTTTCATATTGTTAAAACGCCGGAAGAGTTATCGAGGGCGCTTTTAAAGGCAAAGGGACATTATGCCATGATAGATTTTTCTGCCAAGTGGTGTATGTCATGCAAGCAAATGGAAGCATTTACTTTTACAAACCGAGCTGTG
>MGYG01000032.1 GCA_001801635.1 Gammaproteobacteria bacterium RIFCSPHIGHO2_12_FULL_43_28 | reverse complement strand
CGATCAATACCAATGCCTTCCCCTGCCGTTGGCGGTAAACCATACTCAAGTGCAGTAATATAATCTTCATCGTACGGCATTGCTTCTTCATCACCAGCGGCTTTTCCGTCGACTTGTTTTTTAAATCGCTCAGCTTGATCTTCAGGATCATTCAACTCGGTAAACCCATTGGCGATTTCACGTCCTGCAATGAATAACTCAAATCGATCGGTGACAAACGGATCTTCATCATTACATCGTGCGAGCGGTGAGGTTTCTGCTGGGTGGGCCGTCACAAACGTTGGCTGCTTTAATAAGTGTTCAGTCGTTTTTTCAAAAATTTCGACTTGGATTTTGCCGAGTCCATAACCTTCCTGTAATGGAATTTCAAGCCGCTTTGCCACTTTGCGTGCTGCATCAATCGTCGTTAAATCGTCTTCTTTTAAATCTGGATTGTGTCGTAAAATCGCTTCTTTCATGGTAAGACGCGCGAAAGGCTGATTTAAATCAATGGTAGTCCCTTGATAAGTGATGGTTGTTGTACCTAACACGTCAATGGCGATTTGCTTAAACATGGCTTCTGTCAGAATCATCACGGTTTCATAATCGGCGTACGCTTGATAAAATTCAAGCATGGTAAATTCTGGATTATGCTGCGTTGATAAGCCTTCATTTCGAAAGTTGCGATTGATCTCAAAAACGCGCTCAAAACCACCAACCACCAAACGCTTTAAATATAATTCGGGTGCGATACGCAAAAAAAGCGGCATATCTAATGCATTGTGATGTGTGGTAAACGGTTTTGCCGCAGCACCACCCGCAAGTACGTGCATCATGGGTGTTTCTACTTCAAGAAAATCACGCTGCTTTAAGAATTGTCGAATTGATTCAGTGATTTTACTGCGCGTAACAAAGGTATGACGCGTTTCTTCATTCGCAATTAAATCAAGATAACGTTGGCGATATCGTGTTTCCTGGTCCGTTAATCCGTGGAATTTGTCCGGTAAAGGACGAATGGATTTTGTTAATAAAACAATTTTTTTTACTTTAACCGATAATTCGCCGGTTTTTGTTTTAAATAAATGACCTTCTGCACCGATGATATCGCCCAAATCCCATTGTTTAAATTCATCATACATTGCATCGCCAACATCATCTTGACGAATATAAAGTTGGATTCTGCCAGACACATCACGAATATGCGTAAAACTTGCTTTGCCCATCAAACGTCTTGTCATGATGCGGCCTGCTACTTTAACATGCACAGGCTGCGCTTCAAGTGTCGTTTCATCTTTATCTGCATGCGCATTCAATAAGTCAGCGGCAAGTGCATCGCGCTTAAAATCGGTTGGATACGCTTTACCCTGCTTGCGCCATTCAGCAAGTTTTGCGCGACGTTGCAGAATTAAATCGTTTGTATCCAGTATTTCTGTTGCTAATTTAGGTTCTGACATAATTACAATCCACTTTTTAGGCTTACTTCAATAAATTTATCTAAATCACCGTCTAGTACCGCTTGCGTATTACCGACTTCAACGCCGGTACGCAAATCTTTAATACGTCCATCATCAAGCACGTAAGAGCGAATCTGGCTGCCCCAAGTAATTTCTTTTTTACCCGCTTCTAATGCTTCATGTTTTGCATTTTGCTTTTGCATTTCAAGTTCATAGAGTTTGGCGCGCAATTGCTTTAACGCTTGAGCTCTATTTTTATGTTGCGATCGATCAGCCTGACATTGCACCACGGTGTTGGTTGGTATATGCGTAATACGCACCGCCGAGTCAGTACGGTTAACATGCTGACCACCTGCGCCTGAGGCACGATACGTATCAACGCGTAAATCAGCCGGATTAATATCAATTGCAATATCGTCATCAATTTCAGGTGACAAAAAAACGGAGGCAAATGAGGTGTGGCGTTTATGGTTCGCATCAAACGGTGATTTACGGACTAAACGATGCACGCCCGTTTCAGTACGTAACCAACCAAACGCATACGGACCATCGAATCTAATCGTCGCACTTTTAATCCCCGCCACTTCACCCGCGGAGGCTTCGATCAATTCAGTCTTAAATCCATGACGCTCACCCCAGCGCAAATACATACGTAACAACATATTCGCCCAATCTTGCGCTTCGGTACCACCAGAACCCGCTTGAATATCCATGTAAGCAGGATTTGCATCCATCTCACCTCTAAACATGCGGCGAAATTCAAGCCCTTCGATTTCTTTCGTGAGCACTTCCGCCTCTTGATGCAGTACGTCTAAGGTTTCCGTATCACCTTCGCTATTCGCTAATTCGTATAAATCAGCTGCATCTTGCAAACGGCTACGCAGCTTTTCCATCATCATCACAACATCTTCAATCTGAGCACGCTCTTTACCCAGTCGCTGGGTTTTTTCTTGTTCTTTCCAGATGTCAGGATTTTCTAATTCGCGTTTGATCGCTTCTAAGCGCTCGCGTTTTTTATCAACGTCAAAGATACTCCCAAATATCGCTAAAGCGATCACTCAGTTCTTTGAAATAGACACGCAAGGAGGTAATTTCAATCATGGTCTCTGCCTTTTAGAATATTGCGTTGTAATCTATCAAGTTTTTCACCGTCTGTCCAAACGGACGTGCGTCATAAAAGCTTCGCGTAAATCAGCGCATCTTCGGCGCCTTCGGGTGCCGGATAATACGCTTTGCGCTCACCAATCTTCTTGAAATTCAACTGGTTATAGAGGGAAAGCGCGCGTGTATTAGAACGCCTTACTTCAAGGTAGACGACTTTGACCCGGCGCACGGTAAGGTCAGCGAGTGCGTGCAACATGAGCTCGCGGCCAAAACCCTGGCGCTGGTGTTCTCTTGCCACCCCAATGTTTAAAATATGACACTCATCCTCATGCAAGGACGCGACCAAGAAGGCGATAATCTTTCGATCAAGCTCAATCACCCACCCTGCGCAACTCGAGTGGAGACAGGTTTTAAACGTCGATTCCGTCCAGGGTGAAATATGCACCGCCTCTTCAATTAGAAGAATTTGCGGCAAATCAGTGAGTTTTAGGGATCGTATCATTAAGTTGAAATCCAACGGCGGAAAATAATATATAATCTAAAGAACGTTAGCAAAGGAATAGTTATGCCATACCGACTCACTAAAATCTACACGCGCAAAGGCGATGACGGTTACACGTCACTGCGTGATGAACGCCTGCCCAAGGATGATTTATTGGTTGAAGCCATAGGCACGATTGATGAACTCAATGCAAACATTGGTTTTACCCTGGCTTTATCCATTGAAAATACTGACATCATCAATGCACTCACGCAAATTCAGCATGATTTATTTGATTTAGGCGGCGAATTACATTTACCACAGCATCCGATCATTCACGCTGACAAAGTGAAGCAACTGGAAACAACGCTTGATCAGTGGAATAGCACGCTAGCACCGCTTAAAGAATTTATTTTACCCGGTGGCAACCTGAAAGCGGCTGCTTGTCATATGGCCCGCACGGTTTGCCGCAGGGCAGAACGCACCCTGGTGAAGCTGCATCGCCAAACTCCACTCAGTAATACCGAAATACTGCGCTACCTCAACCGACTTTCCGACGTGCTATTTGTAGCAGCAAGAATGCTGGCAAAAGAAAGTAATGCAAAGGAAGTGTTGTGGGAGCATGAGAGGTAGAGTCCAAAGGGTTACGATGGAACTGCCGGTTTTGATACATCTAATTGTAAATTACCATCCCCGATATCTGTTGAAACAAATTGCATAGATTTACCCAAATTTTTTGGGATAGCTGTTTTCCATGTGATTTGCAATTTTAGATTTGTGTTTACCAAGCCTAGTTTGTATCCTTCCGGATCCTTTTTTACTTGCCAAATTTCTCTTTCCTCATCTACCAAAAGAATTACTCTATCACCTTTTTGAAGGCCGTATTGTTTCGCCACATCTTTTCCGATGTACATTAATAATGACTGGATATTATTAATAGTAGGAAACCCAACGCGAACTTTATTCTCTAAATAGTTTGAATCTAAGCGTGTAGTTGATGGTTTAATTACTTTGAAACCCATAATATGTACCTCTTAAAATAAATTGATTTATACCGACATGTCTGGCTCATCGTCCTCATATGATCCTTTAGGAAGATTAACTTCTAAATTCCCATCTTTTATGTTTGGATTTACAAATCTCAATCCTTCAGCAACATTTTTATTTTTATATGGCCATGGAGCCTGAATACATAATTGTTTTCCTAGTTGACCAATTTTATAGCCTCCATCATCTTTTTTAACTTGAAGTAATAAGTCATCTGGGTCAGCAAGTAAAACTGCTCTCGTGCCTTTGTATAATCCAAATTTCCTAGCAATCTCCATTCCAAGATAAATCCTAATGCGAGACTCCTCCCCTTTAGTTCGAAATATAATTCGAACTTTAGTATCTAAATTTTCATGCCTTCTGCGAGATGGTTTAATTGATCTAAAAGCCATATTATTACCTCTATATTTTGATTATCCATAAAGGTTATTTAGTCCATCTACCTATAATTGTATATGCTGTACATTAATATGTCAATCCCTGTATATTGACACGATATTCTATATCTTATAATTTTTATAGCAAATTCATATAGTTAACAATTAATTTACCAATTAAAATATTTTATAGTTAGCTTTTCTATGTAATTATTATAAGTATTTATAATAATAATTAAATATTATTCATATGGTTATATTCTAATATAATTTTAGTTAGCGGATATAAACCCGGAAGTCTCAAAAATGCTTCTAGATCATTTAGATGCATAATCTCGGAAGGACTAATAATTTGCTTCTGATAACGCTGATTTGATAGTGAAATACCAGACCGCAATAGCACTCTCACTATAGGATATATTCTCCCTAATCTCTTCTGTTTCACCCCTCTAACTGTTTGGTCTTTATTTCTACCTCTTTCCAAAAGTCTTCAATTAACCTTCCTGCATCTACATACGCATATGGACGCCCCTTATCAGATTCATCACTGTGCCAGTGATCGCCGGGAACATTGAGCTGCATTACCCCGTATTTCGCTCTGCTCAATACGGGCTACAGACTAGTTGCTGCGTGATTGTTTGAGATGATTAATTCAGCAAAAATCCACCTCAATCTCAGCGGCACTATAAATCACCTCTGGAATGAGTGGTGCTCGTCCTCTACCTCCCTCACCTTCCCTTAACTTTACAAACCCATAGTTTTCCATCATGCGAAGGGTACGAAGAAGATTATTAGCTGTTCTGCCGGTAACCCCCTCCAATTCTTTAATGGACTTTGGGTGTGTTTCCATAATTAATCTAAGCAATGCTTGGTTTTCTTCGGATAAAACGTGAGCCAATGATTTCATAGAGCGAAACCAGATTTTTGGCTCTCCCCTTTTAGGCTTATATTGCCCTTTTGCTATAGCAATCGTCCTTTTTTTAAATTCATCAAGAGGCATCACACCAACCTTAACAATTTTATGTTTTGCTGCGCTCATTTATTTGACCCCTCTAACTGTTTGGTCTTTATTTCTACCTCTTTCCAAAAATCTTCAATTAACCTTCCTGCATCTATATACGCATAGGGACGCCCCTTATCAGATTCATCACTGTGCCAGTGATCGTGTGTCCGCTTAGGAGCGACATGCTTTTTTCCGCCATACTCAATTGCATGCGCATTATCAAACCCCATTATTCTATTATTGCTACGATCATGCAAACTAAGCGAATACCTAATCCCATGGGGTCTATCTTTGCTAGATGAAACACGCTTAACTTCAAATTTAACCCATAATCCCAAATGCTCATCAATGACGTACCTTATGCCATCCAATTCAAGCAGATTTTCTATCAATTTGTCTTCTTTTGACATTATTATATCACCTTATGATATATTTTACTACTATGCCAATCTATCTATGCCAATCTATTCTATAAAATTCAATTAAATATATCACGTTGAAATATATTAAACACGCTAAGTGCACACTTTATGCAGTACCTGAGTGACTCACGCCTTCCTTGTGCGCAGGGAGCAGTTGCAACATTCAAATACGAAACACGAAGTAGGTCATAAATCACGTCGGTTTCGTTGCGTGATTGTTTGAGATGATTCGTAGCCCGGGTTAGCGCAGCGTAACCCGGGAACATCAAGCGGCATTACCCCGTATTTCGCTCTGCTCAATACGGGCTACTGACTAACTTGCTTCAAGTTATCTTTGCTCAACTCACACCTCAAATAATCCATTATTAATAGTTAACTATTTGTTTTATTTTTTTTGATACTAGCCGAGAAAATTTAGCATGACTTTGCAAGTCTAGATGAACCCCATCAATTTCAGATGATTGGATATCACGGGACATATCGAGATAGTGGCATTTCTTTTCTTTTGCCAGTTCTTCATACAAGCCAACTAATTTTTCTAATTTATGGATAGCACCTTTCATGAATAGGACACCATTTTCATCTTTAAATGTTTCTGCAATTGGCAGGGGGATTAGCGAACTCGTGAGTAATACTTCTGGAGCCTTATTTAAATCAGGACCATATTTTGATCCTTGCACGATATCAATCAATTCTGCCATACCATCTCTGATTTCTTCAGCACTTCGATTGAAATAAGTCTTGCCATCATTTCCGCCTAATGCAAACACAACCAGATCAAGAGGAGCATGAGAATATAGACATGGCGGCAAGTAATTTTTTCCATTCCTATCTGGAGGTGCTTGATAATCAATATTAGTTGTTCGGCTATTTAGACCCTCTTCTATCACATAGAAGCTAGTCCCTAATAATTTTTGCAGCACACCCGTCCATCGCTCATCCTGTGTAAAACGCGACCGATTGAATGGCCTGTCAAATGAAGTGGGCACATAACCCCACGTATTTGAATCCCCGTAGCACAGAATCGATTTTCTTATCACCTACAACCCCATTCAACGGTAACCAAGCCCAGAGCGGCAAAGCGTACCAGCATCCAACCCAGCGTGCAAAGCTGCAAATCAGATATGTCGAGTATATCTTTTGGCCTATCGTGAGCCACACGAGAACTACCACGACCTAGTACATTTGGTGAACTTCCGGCGCCCCTTCTTGATCCTTCAAAAAACCATTGATTTGCATATTTTTTCACCAAAACCAGCTCAATTTAAGCTTTCCATCCTTAAGCTCAGTCTGTCAAACTAGCGGCAACCAAAAAGAGACCCATAAACGAGGTGAGTGATGTTAGGCAGTAGAAACCCTTTTCCAGTGTCAGACGATAGAGAACAGTTGGTCAATGATAGCAGTCAGACTTCCTTTTTTGACTTTCCCAAAGATATGGTTCAATTGATTGGAAGCAAGATTCCCAATAACGCTGACAAAGCTAAATTTGCCTTACTAAACAGGCAGACAAATAATTTTTTCCAAGATGACCTTAATAAACAAAAACTACTGCATTACATTGCCAATGGCAAAAAAGAAGCCGTCAAAAAAATGCTGGATAAAAATCCGCGTTTAGTATTACAAGCAGCGAATACAATGACGCCTGGCGGTCTCAGCTTAATTGGTGTCACGCCTTATGAATGTGCCCTCGCTTGCGGTGACCCTGATATGGCGCTCATGATTGGTGAGTATTTTGAAAAATTTGAAGGCGGTATCGAAGAAAGAGCGGCGCAATTTAAGCGCTACGAGAAATCGATTGATAATATGCTTAATGTGGAACCGTATGACTTCACCAAGCTCATCAATATTATCAAACAAAATTCAGCAGACGATGTGACTGCTGAACTTGCGACGGGTAAAAACTATGACCCATCCTACAAAAGTGCACTCCGTAGTGAATTAGAAAGCTTCAGAATAGCTTTCGCACCGCGCGAACTGAAAACACCTAACGATCAAATTGAATATATTGGCTTTATCTACGCGAGCTTGTTACAAATAGTTAGGCTGCTAGATAAAGAATGGAATACATTAAGTAATCATGGAAGCAATTATGATAAATGCGATTTAGTCTGGCGTCAGTTGTTTGGCTTCCCTGGGCGCCGGCTGCCAATAG
>MGYG01000031.1 GCA_001801635.1 Gammaproteobacteria bacterium RIFCSPHIGHO2_12_FULL_43_28 | reverse complement strand
CATTATGTATATAGTTATGATGCGTTGTGCGGGCGCGCCGGCAGGCGGGGGCGGGGCGTTAGCGCGTGGTTTTTCAAAACTTATGTCGAGCAAAAACAGCAACCTTATCAAACGGCAACATATCGTTACTAAGCGAGAGGAACCAAAGAAACAGTTATCATCTTGTTTGATTCAGTAAGATGCTTTGTGAGAAGCCCCGCAGCGTAAAACGCAGGGTTTTTCTCCCAGCATGTTTCGATGAACCAGCGCAAGATGTCGCGATATTGCCAAACGGTTGTTGTTAATGCCCACCACGTGCAAAAGCGAGACAGATAAGCTCTGATACGGCTGAGCTCTCGCCCGAACAGTTCAAAGCTTTCTGGGCAGTGAAGTAGCCCGTATTGAGCAAAGCGAAATGCGGGGTATGGTGATGCATATAATCCCGGATTACGCTGCGCTAATCCGGGCTACTTTTCCTGTTGAAAGAAATTGATAGCATTGTAAAACGCTCGCCATTGCTTGACGTGTAAGCAGTTAACAAACCGTGAGTTGCACCAATTGCTGTTGCAGTTTTGATAAGGTTGCGCGTAGTTCCGTTTCGCGTGCACGTTCTTTTTCAATGACGATCGGAGGTGCTTTATCAACAAATTGAGGATTTTGTAATTTGCTTTCAATCGCTGCTAACTCTTTTTCCAATTTGCCTATTTCTCGTTGTAAGCGCGCTGTTTCTTCTTCTTTATTGATAAAATCTGCCATGGGAATATAAATTTCCAATTCACTCACAATAGCAGTGGCAGAAGGCGGCGGTGTTTCAGCGGCTGAAAGCCAATTAATCGAATCAATTTTCGCAAGCCGCATTAATAAATGCGCATGTACAGCAGAATATTTTTTATCATTTTCTGTGCCATGACGCAAAAGAACAGGTAATTGCTTTGCGGGGGAGATATTCATTTCACTGCGTATGGTGCGAATGGCAACGATGATTTTCTTGACCCATTCAAGCTCGGCTTCAGTCGCTTCATTAATAAAATCCGTGTCAACGTGCGGATAGACCTCGCGCATAATCGTTTTGCCAGTCTTGTGTGTCAGCGGCTTCATTTGTTGCCAGATTTCTTCGGTGATAAATGGCATGATGGGATGCAGTAAACGTAACAACGTTTCAAGAACGGTAATGAGCGTATGTCGTGTGCCGCGCAAGGTAGCTTCTGTACTTTCGGTTGAAGTCAATATCGGTTTGGATAATTCCAAATACCAATCGCAAAATTCATTCCAGGTAAAATCATAAAGACTTTGCGCGAATAAATCGAAACGATAAACCGCCAAGTGCTCATGCGCGGTTTGTATGGTTTTATGTAAACGTGAACGAATCCATTGATCAGGCAAAGCGTATTCTTTTGCTTTATGATCAAAACCAAGTTCTTTGCCTTCGGTATTCATCAATACATAACGCGCTGCATTCCATAATTTATTACAGAAATTGCGATGACCCGCGAGTCTATTCATGTCAAAACGAATTTCACGCGTATAGGAAGCAACCGAGCAAAAGGTAAAGCGCAGCGCATCGGTGCCGAAATTTGCAATCCCTGCTGGAAATTCTTTGCGTGTCGCTTTTTCAATTTTTTCCGCCATTTTAGGCTGCATTAAACCGTAGGTGCGTTTTTCAACGAGTTTATCCAGTGCAATGCCATCGATAAGATCAATCGGGTCTAGCACATTCCCTTTTGATTTTGACATCTTATGGCCTTCGGCATCCCGAATGAGTCCGGTGATATACACTTCTTTAAAGGGTACGTTGCCCGTGAATTTCAAACTCATCATCATCATGCGCGCGACCCAAAAGAAGATGATGTCAAATCCAGTGATTAACACATTGGTTGGGAAAAAGGTGGCAAGGCGCTCAGTATTCGTCGGCCAACCTAAGGATGAAAATGGCCAGAGTGCGGAGGAAAACCACGTATCTAAGACGTCATCATCTTGAGTGAGTGGAATATCAGGATCAATTTGGTTGCGTTTGCGCGCATCGGCTTCATCGTGACCGACGTAAGCATGGCCGTTGGGATCATACCAGACCGGAATGCGATGTCCCCACCATAATTGGCGGCTAATACACCAATCTTCAATGTTATGCATCCATTGGAAATACGTTTTATTCCAGTTTTCCGGCACAAATTTAATATCGCCGTTTTCAACCGCACGAATAGCAGGTCCTGCCAGTGGTTTTGATTTAACATACCATTGATACGTAAGATACGGTTCAATGACGGTTCCAGAACGATCCCCTCTTGGCACTTTTAATTTGTGTGGTTCAATTTTTTCAATGAGACCTGCTGTTTCTAAATCAGCTAATACTTTTTTACGCGCCGCAAAACGTTCTAGGCCTTGATAAGCAGCGGGTACATTTTCATTTAAATGGGCCGTTGGCGTGAGAATATTAATTGGTGCCAATTGATGGCGCAGGCCAACATCGTAATCATTAAAATCATGCGCTGGGGTGATTTTAACGCAGCCGGTGCCAAAGAGGGGATCAGCGTAATGATCTGCAATGATAGGAATTAATTTATCAGTGAGCGGCAATTTAATTTTTTGTCCTATGATTGCTTGATAGCGTCCATCATCAGGATGAACCGCAACGGCAACATCGCCTAATAAGGTTTCAGGACGCGTGGTTGCAATAATGATATGTCCTTTACCATTCGCGAGTGGGTAACGAATGTGCCAAAGCTTGCCTTCTTCTTCTTCATTCACCACTTCAAGATCTGAGATGGCAGTTAAAAGCACCGGGTCCCAATTCACCAGACGCTTGCCGCGATAAATCAATCCTTCCTCATAAAGACGAATAAATACTTCGCGCACGGCGAGTGATAAATCATCATCCATGGTGAAACGTTCAGTTTCCCAATCAATGGAAGCCCCTAAACGGCGCAGTTGATTCGTGATGGAGCCACCAGATTCCGTCTTCCATTCCCAAATTTTTTCGACAAAGGCGTCGCGTCCCAACTCATGCCGTGTTTGCCCCTGCCTGTTTAATCGTCTCTCGACCACCATTTGCGTGGCGATGCCCGCATGGTCAGTGCCTGCTTGCCATAGCGTATTTTTGCCGCACATGCGCTGATAGCGAATGAGGACGTCAATTAAGGTAAAGCCAAAACCGTGACCCATGTGGAGGCTGCCCGTCACATTGGGTGGTGGCAGCATAATGCAAAAGGATTCACCTTCACCACGTGGTGCAAAATACCCTTGTTTTTCCCAGGTTTCATAAAGATTTTTTTCTATCGTTGTTGGGTCGTAAGTTTTATCTAACGCGCTCACGCTTCTTTCGCCTTTATTTTATGAGTATTGATGGAGTGGCCTTCTTCACGATATTGTCGATAACGTTCACGCGCCAATTGTTGCATAGACGGGTCGGAAAATACAATTTCCATCATGCGCGGAAAAGCACGATAAAAAGCAGGCGTTTCTGTCGTGAGATTCACTAAGAGACCATTAGTCGCCATGTTTTCCAAATAGTCAGTATCGGGTGCGGCAAAACCGATGCGAATGGGAATAGCTGCCTCCTTTTCTTCATCGTAAAGCGCGTGAGGTAAAAAGCTATCCTCACGATACGTCCAAAGCAGTGCATCGAGTTGTTGTGCTTGAAGCAGCGAAGCCGTATGAACGTAAATTACTTCACTGGTTTGAACTGCTTTTTCCAGTAAGCGACAAGCAAAGCTTTCTGCTTCTCGCTTATTTCCTTGGTCTAGTACGTAAAAATCAATTTGCGTCATGATGTTCCTGGGCAGGATTAGGTTGCATGATCAATTAAATATTGCACGAGCATAGGCACTGGGCGTCCTGTTGCCTTGCGTTCATTGGTGCCCATCATCATGGCGGCAGTGCCTGCAACATCAAGATGTGCCCAGTGATAGTTTTCTGCAAAACGGGACAAGAAGCAGCCGGCCGTGATGGTGCCTGCGGTGCGGCCGCCGGTGTTCGCCATGTCCGCAAACGGGCTTTTGATTTGTTCCTGGTATTCTTCCCACAGTGGTAATTGCCAGGCACGATCATTGCTGGCAAGGCCTGCTTTTAACAAGCTTTTTGCAAGCGGTTCGTGGTTACTCAGTAATCCGGTTGCATGAAAGCCAAGTCCGATGACGACGGCACCAGTGAGCGTAGCGATGGTGATGACGGAGGCTGGTTTGTAACGTTCAGCGTACGTCATGGCATCACAGAGGGCGAGCCTGCCTTCCGCATCAGTGCTAATGACTTCAATGGTTTTACCCGACATGCTGGTTAAAATATCTTCTGGCTTATAAGCCTTGCCGCCCGGCATGTTTTCTACGGCTGGAATAACGCCGACGACATTGATGGCAAGCTTTAATTCGGCCAGCGCTTTCATGGTACCAAGGACAGACGCTGCCCCGCACATATCGTATTTCATGCCAACCATACTGTCAGCGGGTTTGATGGAGTTACCGCCCGTATCAAACGTCACCCCTTTACCAATAAGTGCGATAGGTGCCGTTTTTTTATTGCCGCCCTGATATTCAAGACAGATGAGCTTAGCGGGTTCATCGCTTCCTTGTGAAACACCGAGTAATGCACCCATGCCGAGTTTTTGCATGTCTTTTTCTTCCAGTACATTCACCTTAATGCTTGGGTAGGCTTTTGCAAGTGCTTCGGCTTCTTTTGCAAGATAAGTGGGGGTGCAAATATTGCTTGGCATATTGCCAAGGTCTTTGGTGTAGGCAACGCCTGCGGCAATCGCCAGGCCTTCATTAAGTGCTTTTTTGCACGCTGCTTTTTCTGATTCATCTGATAAATGGATGATGAGTTCTTTCAATGCAATACTATCGCTTTTCTTACTTTTAAATTGTTCAAAGCGATAAATGGCTTCAAACGCGGTTTCTGTGATTTGTCGGACGTTAAAGGCGAGGGTCTCTTTCCCGACAGTGACTTCACTGAGGTAACAAATGGCTTTTGCTGTTTTGGATGAAACTAACCCTTTGATGGCGCCGGTGACGATTTTACGAAAGACCATGGGGGTAATTTTGTCGGCTTCGCCGCAGCCGACTAATAAGAGGTGTTCAAATTCACCGTTAGCGAGATGATAAAGCGGCAGGGTTTCGCCAGCCTTCGCATCAAAGGCGCCATTTTTAAGGAGCTTGGTCAGATAGCCGCCACATTGTTTGTCTATGGCTTTTGCACTTCCCGTTAATGCCTGATTGCTATAGACCCCAATCACCAGGCAATGTTTGGTTTGTTTTTCAGGCTGGATAGCTTCAACGCTTATTTTCATGGAGTTACCTCTTTATTTTTTTCTCTAAGTTCACCAGTGTAGCCAAAAAAATTGATTTGTCACCTGTTGGTTTCGTGAGGTGGGCGGGCGGTAAGGGTGTTACACCGCGTAACTTCGGGTATAATGACCTGCAAACGAGAGGCAGGCTGGCTTAAATGATCATTTCCCGATACTTAACGCGCGAAGTCATGGGCGCGCTTTTGACCATCACTACCGTGTTGGTGGTGGCGTTTTTGAGCCAGCAGGTCGTGCGCTACTTAAATTACGCGGCAATTGGTAAAATCCCAACCGATATCTTGCTGCTTTTGGTGAGTTTTGAAGTGCCGTATCTTCTTGCATTGCTGCTTCCGCTCGGGCTTTATCTCGGTATTTTGCTCGCTTACGGGCGCCTTTATGCCGACAACGAAATGGCTGTGCTTGCGATGAGCGGCTTTGGCAATCGGCGCTTACTGCGCATTACGGCATGCTTTGCTTTACTGGTGGCAGGCCTTATTTTGGTGCTGATGCTTTGGGTGAATCCGTGGGTGTCAACGTTGCGCCAGCAAGTGATGGCAAGTGATGAAGCGGCGCTCCACATGATACAAACCGTGATTCCCGGCCGTTTTCAGGCAAGCCCAGATGGTAGGGCCGTGTTATATGTGGGTGAACTGTCACGCGATCACGGGCGGGCAAAAAATATTTTTCTTGCAAAAGAGAGCAAAAAACGCGGTAGCGGCGGGCAAGCGGTGTGGACCTTAGTGCTGGCGGACCAAGGCTATCAAGTCGAAGACGCTGATTCAAATGATCCCTTTTTTGTGACGAGAAACGGTTATCGTTACGAAGGCGTGCCCGGTCAAAACGATTATAAAATTATTCAATTTAAAAAGTATGCGGTTAGATTGCCGCAAGCAAATACGCGCGCGAGCCATGAGGAAGAAGAAACCCTATCGACTTCATTACTCTGGCATGATTATCAAACCCCAAAACGTGCGGCCGAGTTGCAGTGGCGTTTCTCGATTGCCATCTCTGCTTTCTTGCTGGCCTTGCTCGCCGTTCCCTTGAGTGCGCTGCGTCCTCGTCAGGGCAGGTATCTCATGCTAATGCCAGCGGTTTTGGTGTATATCCTTTATATTAATTTACTTTTTATTGCACGCCATTGGTTAGAGCAAGGACGCGTGCCCGTTTACGCGGGCATGTGGTGGGTGCATCTGCTGATTTTATTCGCTATTCTGTTCTTTGCCGTTTTTGGCGCAAGAAGAGGTTTTAAGAAAAGCGCATGACTAATATTCTGGCCCGTTACATCGCAAGGACCACCGTTTTAGCAACGCTGCTGGTCACGCTTGTTATTTCGGCGGTTTTATTTTTAATTCTGTTATTGGGCGAATTAAAAGATATAGGCGAGGGTGATTATACGATCGTGCAGGCGTTATTTTATGTTTTTCTGCGTTTGCCGAATGAGTTATATCAATTTTCTCCTATGCTTATTCTCTTGGGCGGTATTATCGGATTAAGCATTTTATCCTCGACGCGTGAGCTTTCCATTATGCGTGCCTCCGGTTTTGCTGTGCGCCGCATTATAATGAGTGTATTGGGTTCTGCATTTTTACTGATTATGGCCATGGGGTTGATGGGTGAACTGCTTGCCCCGCATCTCAGTTACAAAGCAGAAATCCGCAAGGAAATCGCACAAAATGGGGGCCAGGCGGTCGTGACTTCCTCGGGTGTCTGGTTCCATATTGATAATAACTTTATTCACGTGCAGCGCGTGGTGGGTCGGCAATTACTGCAGGGGGTGAGCCGTTATCAGTTTGATGACAAGCATCACCTGGAGGCTGCTTATTTTGCAAAAACGCTCGCCTTTGATGAGGATGAATGGCGCATGCACGAGGTGGTAAAAACGAGTTTTTACCCGGAAAAAACGAAAAGCGAAACGTTTGCCACATTGCCCTGGGGGTTGAAATTCAACCCGAATTTATTACGCGTTGGCTTGGTTGAGCCAAGTGAGATGTCACTCCCTAAACTCGCGCAATTTGCCCAGTATCTTGAAAATAATGGCTTGCAAGCGCGTGCCTACCAGTATGCTTTTTGGCGCCGTGTGCTGCAACCCTTGGCGGCACTGGTGATGATTTTCCTGGCTATCCCTTTTGTATTGGGCGCGATGAGTGTGTCGACATTAGGTTTACGGCTTTTAACGGGGGTGATGCTCGGGTTTGTCTTTTTTATCTCAAACGCCTTTCTGGGCGAACTTTGTATCGTCTATCAGCTTCCACCGATTTTTGCCGCCATGACGCCGATTATAGGCTTTGCTCTCTTTGGCCTCCTTCTCTCAAACCGCATGATAAGAAATTAAAAAGAAATAGAAAATTTAAGGTGACTACTCGCTCGTCATTGCGAGGCTGCGAAGCGTTTAGCCGAAGCAATCCAAATGTCTTCTAATAACTGGATTGCCGCGCCCGCAGAAAGCGCGGGCTCGCAATGACGGGTGAGTAGTTACAATTTAAGATTAGCTTAATTTTTATGCGCTAGAATTCCCTCCACACATGATAAAACGAATAACTATAATTCAATAAATAGATCAAAAACATAAGGTTAATTATTTAGGTAAAAATACACACACAACGGGGTTGGTTAGCTATGCGAAGTAAAATGCAAACAAATGAAGAAAGGATTGATGTGCCTCAAGCGGAGCCGCATGCGATCGCGGTCGCTACGGCTAGAACATTTGGGGCTGGGATCTTAGGTACGGTTCTTACTAATCCTTTAGATGTGAAGCATGTCACTGAGGTTGTCAATGGAAAGGGGACGGTTAGACTATCAAACCCATTTGCCTGCCTAGGCTCAAACACGTTAGCAAACACCATTCGCAGTGCGATGGTTTATTACACGATGCCAGGGATGCAATCTGGGATTGCAGCAAGTTATGCGGCCTACGTTCCGCTATCGAATAAAGATATCCAAGACCAAGCCTATATTTTTGGAAGCACGCTTGAAGGTGGGATGTCAGCTAATTACACGTATTTTAGAAATGCGCGTATCGCAAGCGGTGCAAAGACGTTCGGGGAAGTTTATCGGCAAACGCCACGTGAAGTGTTAAAGAAGGGTATTCAAAACGGTATTGCCCTTGGAATGCTGCGCAATGCGACGTATGCGATCACCTATATTGCTTGCCTCGATTTCATTGAAAATAATACGATACACAAGAAAAAGAAAGTTGGTAGCGTTGACCATCTTAGCGCTATCCATATTGCGGAAAACTTTTTAAGCGGTGTTATTGCCGGTATCCCTGGTGCGACTGTTTCAACACCAATGAGCTTCATGCAAATGAAAATGATGGGGAATAAGGATTTAAAGGTAACAGCAAGAGATGTTTTTGTTGAGACTTTAAAAGAAAAAGGCATCAAGGGCTTTTACCAGGGATTTTTAGCGCGTGTACTACCCCGTATGGCGTTGATTTCTGGGGTGACAGCGGTTGCACTTGATACGGCACCAGCCGCGGTTAATTTTGCTTTCCGCGTGTATGAAAAATTTGCTGCTGTTTTATCAGCGACCTATGCAAGTATGAATGAGGAATCACAACCGCAACAAACCATTGGTTGGGCGGTCCCTTACGCGCAAAAAATGAAAACCTCCTCTAGCTTAGTGCCTCATCTTAACGATGCGGATGCTTTTAAGAGCGCATCGCATGCATTGTATGGAAAATTTGATAAGGAACCTAATTCAGCGCGGCCTGTTCAACATGAAAAGCACTTCCAGATGCTCTATGGTAACTACAGCCCGAGGCTCTTTGCTAAAAAGAATGGCAAGCAATCTCGGGGCCCTCATAGTGAGAAAGAGCTTCGCCAACTGACGAACCCAGTATTCTAACGCCGCACTTGAAACTCTTCCCTTAGCCCATATAGTATCCTCCATAACTCGGAGGATACTATGATGGCAAATGCACAAGCTGAAACCCTACATTTTCAAGCAGAAGTAAAGCAATTGATGGATATCGTTGTCCATTCTCTTTACAGTAATAAAGAAATCTTTTTGCGTGAACTTATCTCGAACGCCTCAGATGCGATTGATAAGCTGCGTTTTGAAGCGCTGTCTGATTCGGCACTCTATGAATCAGATTCAAGCTTGCAAATCCACGTCAGCTACGATGAAAAAGCCCGTACCATCACGATTAGTGATAATGGGATTGGCTTGACCCGTGAAGAAGCAATGAGCCATTTAGGCACGATTGCAAAATCTGGCACACGTGAATTCTTATCACACTTGACCGGCGACCAGAAAAAAGATGCGCATTTAATTGGTCAATTTGGCGTGGGTTTTTATTCAGCGTTTATGGTGGCTGATAAGATCACTGTTAATTCCCGGCGTGCTGGAATGACGAAAGAACACGGTGTTTGCTGGGAATCAAAAGGTGATGGTGAATACGTGGTAACGAATATTGAAAAAGCAGCTCGTGGTACCGATGTCATTTTGCATCTTAAAGCGGGTGAAGACGAATTTTTAAGTGACTGGCGTTTGCGTTCCATTATTACTAAATACGCTGATCATATTACGGTGCCCATTTTAATGAAAGCAATGAATGAAGAAGGCAAACTGGGCGAATCCTGGGAAACCGTCAATCGCGCTCTAGCCTTATGGACGCAGCCAAAATCAATAATTACCGATGAACAATATCAAACCTTTTACAAACATATTGCACATGCGTTTAATGAACCGCTTGCCTGGACGCATCATAAAGTTGAGGGCAGTCATATTGATTACACGTCAATTTTGTATCTTCCCAAAGAAGCACCGTTTGATTTATGGCAACGTGATGCACAGCATGGTTTAAAACTGTATGTGCAACGTGTTTTTATCATGGATAAAGTCGAGCAATTCTTGCCGAATTATTTGCGCTTTGTTAGTGGTGTATTAGATACAACCGCCTTGCCACTTAATATTTCGCGTGAAATATTGCAGGATCATCCGTCGATCGCTAAATTGCGTTCTGCGTTGGTGCGACACGTGCTGGATCTTTTGGAGCGTTTACAAAAAGATGAACCAGAAAAATTTGCCCTCTTTTGGCAAGCTTTTGGTAACGTATTAAAAGAAGGCGTGGTTGAAGATTTTGCAAATCGTGACCGTTTGGCGACGTTATTTCGTTTTGCATCGACACATAGTGATTCGAATGAGCAAACCGTTTCACTCAGTGATTATGTGAAACGCATGAAGCCGAAACAAAAAAATATTTATTATATTACCGCTGAAAATACCAATGCAGCGAAATCAAGCCCGCATTTGGAAATCTTCCGCAAAAATAACATTGAAGTAGTATTGCTAACGGATCGCATTGATGAATGGGTGGTTGGACACTTGCCACAATTTGACGGTAAAGCATTACAATCGGTTGCAAAAGGTGATCTTCAATTAGATGAATTGATCGACGAAGCAGAATTGAAATCGCAAGAACAAACCGAGAAGAAAGTGAAGGAAACACTTGATCCATTGCTAACTAAAATTGAAAAAGCCTTAGGTAATAAAATTAAATCAGTCAGGCTTTCACATCGTTTAACAGATTCACCGGCTTGTCTTGTACGCGATCAAAGCGCATTGGGGCCGCAAATGGAACGATTAATGAAAGCGGCTGGGCAAGACGTCCTGGAAGTGAAGCCGATACTTGAGCTTAATCCGGCGCACCCCATCGTTAATTCTCTTAGTCACGAGCAAAATGAGGAACGTCTTAAAGAATGGACAGAATTATTGTATGAGCAAGCCTTGTTGGCGGAAGGCAGTCAATTGCAAGACCCAGCCTATTTCGTAAAGCGGGTAAACAAGCTATGGATGGAAATCGTCGATAAGAGGGGTTAAAGTACCTGCCTATTGGATGAATACGTCATTGGAGATTGGTCATGTTAATTGGTGTGCCAAAAGAAATTAAGAAGCTTGAATACCGTGTTGGCATGGTGCCGGCAAGTGTCAGGGAGATGATTGCAAATAAGCACCAAGTCATCGTGCAAAAAAGCGCTGGCGAAAAAATTGGCTTTGGCGACGATGCTTATCTGAATGTTGGCGCAACGATTGTTGATACCGCAGATGAAATTTACGCGCGTGCTGATATGCTCATTAAAGTCAAAGAGCCACAGCCAAATGAATGCCGTATGCTGCGTGAAAATCAAATTCTCTTTACGTATTTACATTTGGCACCTGATCCTGAACAGGCTAGATTGTTGCAAGCATCAGGTTGTGTTGCTATTGCTTATGAAACCGTGACCGATAAAAACGGTGGTTTGCCACTCTTATCACCTATGAGTGAAGTCGCAGGACGCATGTCTATTCAAGCCGCCGCCAATTGTCTTGAAGTCAAGAATGGTGGTCGCGGCATGTTACTTGGCGGTGTACCCGGCGTTGCACCAGCAAAAGTCGTTGTGCTTGGTGGTGGTGTGGTCGGTACAAATGCCGTGCGTGTTGCGATGGGCATGGGCGCGCACGTTGTCGTGATTGATAAATCACTTTCTCGCTTATATCAACTTGATTTGCAATTCGGTTCGAAAATTAACACGATATATTCCACGCGAGATGCGATTGAAGAGCATGCGCTTACGGCTGACGTTGTCGTTGGTGCGGTACTCATTCCAGGCGCATCGGCACCAAAGCTTTTAACAAAAGCAATGCTGGAAAAAATGCGCACTGGTGCTGTCGTCGTCGATGTCTCCATTGATCAAGGCGGTTGTTTTGAGACGAGCCGGCCAACGTCACACGATGAGCCAACGTATGTGATTAATGGGGTCGTACATTATTGTGTGGCGAATATGCCGGGCGCTGTGCCAAGAACATCGACCTTTGCATTGAATAATGCAACCTTGCCTTATGCCTTACAGCTTGCAAATTTGGGTTACAAAGAAGCGATGCGTCGTGATCGTTATCTGTTGCAAGGTTTGAATGTTTGCCAAGGTAAAATCACGTATCAAGCGGTAGCAGAAGCACTCAACCAACCGTTTGTTGCACCAGAAAAAATGATAGGAGATTGACATGCTAACTTGTTTTAGTCATGCGCGTAATGCGCATGCAATACCAATTACCTTGGTGACAAAGTCATCCTTGAGCGCGTGGCAAGAAAAGCAATCTGAGCGCGTTAAAGCATGGCTAATGGCAACGTCATTTAGCAATGAGGTTGGAAAAACAAGTTATATTCCGGGTGATGATGGCGCTATGGCAGAAGTCGTTTGTTGTGTGAGTGATAATAATGGCTTATACGATATTGGTCATCTGCCACTTAGTCTACCCGTAGGATTGTATTATCTCGCTGATAACCTTAGTCAGCCTGATTATTTTATCGGTTGGGGTTTAGGTGCTTATCAATTTTCACGTTATAAAAAACCCACACGAGAAGCAGCGCAGCTTTATTTGCCAACTAAGTGTGCGGATCACGTATTAAATATCGTGGAGTCACAATATCTTGTTAGAGATTTAATTAATACGCCCGCTGATGATATGGGCCCTTCAGAACTTGCTGATATGGCTGAAAATCTGGCGCAAACGTATCATGCGCGTTGTAAGCAAATCATTGGTGAAGATTTATTACGGGAAAACTATGCATCGATTTACACCGTAGGACGTGCAAGTGATGATGCGCCGCGCTTAATTGATTTTGTGTGGGGCAATGGATCGCATCCTAAAGTCACCTTGGTGGGTAAAGGGGTTTGTTTTGATACGGGCGGTCTTGATTTAAAACCATCGAATTATATGTTGCTGATGAAAAAAGACATGGGCGGTAGTGCGAATGTCTTAGGTCTTGCACGATTGATTATGCAAGCAAAATTGCCCGTGCGCTTACGTGTATTAATTCCAGCGGTTGAAAATGCGGTTGGTGGTAATGCATATCGACCAGGCGATGTCATTAAGAGTCGTCAAGGATTAACCATCGAAGTTGGTAATACCGATGCAGAAGGACGTGTTGTACTTGCTGATGCACTCACTGAAGCCGTGAGTGAAGGACCTGAGTTGCTTATTGATATCGCAACACTAACAGGCGCTGCACGAATTGCGCTTGGCACGGATTTGCCTGCCTTATTTTCAAATAATGATGCCGTCGCTGAAGCGGTCATTAAACATGGAAAAGCGCAAAACGATCCTGTGTGGCGACTACCTTTATTTGAACTGTATCGTGAATACTTAAACAGTCAAATTGCTGACATCAATAATAATGCAACCGACGCTTATGGTGGCGCTATCACCGCGGCGTTATTTTTGAAAGAATTTGTGCCGAATAATATCGCCTGGTTGCATTTTGATGTGATGGCCTGGAATGTGCGTCAGCGACCTGGTCGTCCGCAGGGCGGTGAAGCAATGGCAATGCGTGCGCTGTTTGCTTACCTAGTAGAGCGATATGCTCGATAAATATCGCGTTACTTGTACGTGAAATTGACATTTTTCTGTCATGCCAGCGTGCTCTTCACTGGCATTCAGAACGGCCTTAACTTACCAATTCAAAATAATTTTACCCGCTTCACCCGATGCCATCACATTAAAGGCTTTTTCATAATCGGTGATACCAAATTCATGCGTGATGATCGGTTTAATATTTAATCCGCTTTGTAACATGGTAATCATTTTATACCATGTGTCATACATTTCGCGGCCGTAAATGCCTTTAATAAGCAAGCCTTTCATGATGACGGCACTCCAATCAATCGCTGTGTTATGCGGGAGAAAACCGAGGAGCGCAATTTTGCCGGCGTGATTCATGTGCTTGATCATGTCATTAAAAGCGTGTGAATTGCCGGACATTTCAAGACCGACATCGAAACCTTCTTTCATGCCAAGTTGTTTCATCACCTCATCAAGCGATGTTTTACTTGTATTGACCGAAAGTGTGACATGCATTTTTTCAGCGAGGGCCAATCGATAGGGATTAATGTCAGTGATCACGACATGGCGTGCACCGACATGTCGCGCAATGGCAGCAGCCATGATACCAACGGGGCCTGCACCCGTAATTAAGACATCTTCACCAACTAAATCATAGGAAAGCGTCGTGTGAGTTGCATTGCCGAGTGGGTCAAGAATAGCGGCTTCATTATCGGTAATATTTTCCGGGATAGGATAAGCATTGCTCGCTGGTATGGAAAGATACTCTGCAAACGCACCATTACGCGTGACACCGACACTCACGTTAATGCGGCAAAGATGCGCGCGGCCTGCGCGACAATTACGGCAATGTTTGCAAGCAATATGACCTTCACCTGATACACGATCACCGATAGTAAAATAGTCGCCAACTTCATTCCCTTTTTCAACGATCTCACCAACAAATTCATGGCCTGCCACGAGCGGTACGTTAATGTGTTGCTGCGCCCATTCATCCCATTTGTAAATATGAATATCCGTACCGCAAATCGCGGTTTTTTTGATTTTGATTAACACATCATTGGGGCCTACGGTTGGCATCAATACCTCTTGCATCCAAATGCCTTTTTCCGCCTTCGCTTTGACTAGCGCTTTCATTATTAGTAGCTCCTCGAATTTAAATGATACTTAACTGCTTGCCTATTTTTTCAAATGCAGTAATTGCTTTATCCAAATGGGCGATGTCATGACCAGCTGACATTTGTGTTCGTATGCGTGCCTGATGTTGCGGCACAACGGGATAGGAAAAACCAATCACATAAACGCCTTCTTTTAGCATGAGATCTGCCATTTCACTTGCGACTTTTGCATCACCTAACATGATTGGAATAATCGGATGTTCGCCAGGAACGAGTGTGAAGCCCAGTTTTTCCATATTTTTGCGGAAATAACGGCTATTTTCATGCACTTTTTTAATGAGATGTAGACTACTTTCAAGCATGTCTATTACTTTAAGGGAGGTTGCCGCGATAACAGGTGCGAGTGTGTTGGAAAATAAATAAGGACGCGAGCGTTGTCTTAACCAGGCGATAATTTCTTTTTTGCCGCTAGTGTAACCACCCGATGCGCCACCTAATGCTTTGCCCAGTGTGCCAGTCAAAATATCAATGCGATCCATGACGTGATGATATTCATGCACGCCACGGCCATGTTCACCCATAAAACCAACCGCGTGTGAATCATCTACCATGACTAATGCATTGTATTTTTCTGCAAGATCACAAATCGCGGGTAAATTTGCCAGTATTCCATCCATGGAAAATACACCGTCTGTTGCAATCAATTTAATGCGGCAATCACTCGCTTCTTTTAATTGGTCTTCAAGATCTTGCATATTATTATTTTGATAGCGAAAACGCTTTGCTTTACAAAGTCGAATACCATCGATGATGCTTGCATGATTGAGCGCATCACTAATGATGGCATCTTCTTCACTTAAAATCGTTTCAAATAAGCCGCCATTGGCATCAAAACAGGATGAATAGAGAATCGTGTCTTCCATTCTGAGGAAGCGGCTTAACGCAGCTTCCAATTGTTTATGAATGGATTGTGTGCCGCAAATAAAACGCACGGATGACAGCCCATAACCAAATTTATCCAAGGCTATTTTTGCCGCATTAATTAAATCAGGATGATCGGCAAGACCAAGATAATTATTCGCGCAAAGATTAATAACATGACGACCATCTTCTAATTGAATGACCGCTTGCTGAGGTGAGGTAATCACGCGTTCGCCTTTAAAAAGACCCGTATTTTTGAGTTCTTCTAATTCGTTATGGAGGTGCTTTAAATAATCTTTTTTATTCATTGTTTCATTCTCCTAATGTAACTTCTTGCTCGTCATTGCGAGGCTTAAGAGCGTTTAGCCGAAGCAATCCAAGATGTCTTCTAATAACTGGATTGCCGCGCCCGCAGAAAGCGCGGGCTCGCAATGACGGGTGAGTAGTTACCTCTTAATTAATAACCTGGAAAATCTTCTACTTTGATGCGTGCTTCATCAATATCCATTTCAAGCAGGGTTTCTTGCAATGCGGTGACCATCACAGGCGAGCCGCATACATAAAAATTCGCTTCATCGATTTCTTCCACGTATTTTTTAATTAAATGGTTATCGATGAAACCGGTTTCGCCGCTCCAGGTGGGATCAGCCCTATCCATCGTGGGAATAAAATGAAATAGTGGGTGCTCGTGTTGTAATCTAAGGAGTTCTTGCAAAAATGGCGCACAGCCGATATGTTGGTTACCATAAAATAAATACAGTTTCTGTGGAATAGGATGTGCCAAGTGGTAGCGTATCATGCTATAGAAGGGCGCGATGCCAATGCCGCCCGCAATAAATACCGCAGGGACAGTAACATCATCATGTAACGTAAAATTGCCGCTGGGTCCAGCAAATTTAATGGTATTACCAAGGAGTAACGAATTGAGGACGCGTTTAAATGCTGAATTTTGTACGCGCGTTACGATGGCAAGATGCGCATCATCTGGCGAGCTTAATAAGGAAAATCGTCGCGTGATGCCGCCCGCATCGGTTTCGGCTGGATTGATTAAGGTAAAGCCGCCGTATTGTCCTGGTTTATAAGTAAAGCCCGCTGGTTTTTCAAAAATAAAAACGGGCGTATCTTGTGCCGCATCGTAGCGGTCGATGAGTTTAAGCGTGTAAATAGGCATGGCAATGTCCCTCAAATTCCCTTGATTTAGGATGCGTAATATAGCTTGGCGCGGGCTAGTTTAACAGTGTTGATAAGCGAGAACATTCATCAAGCATGTGTCATGCCAGCGTGCTTTTAGCTGGCATCCAGAATGAACCTGAGAAAAGCCTGGATGCCAGCTAAAAGCACGCTGGCATGACATCTGATAGCGGCTATCAGATGCAGCGCGGCACTTATTTTTTAGGGCGATGATTGAGGGTTGGTATTTGCATCGTGCTGATGCCTTCTCGCTTGAAGAAATCGAGCAAGTGATCGCGGTTTTTTTCCGTCATCAGGTGGGGTATTTCACCAAATAGCATGGCAAGAAAGACATAAACTTGCATCTTTCCTTTTTCATCCTCGGGGATGGCCACTTCGTTACTGTTCAATTTTGAAACGACGCCGTTCACCCGTTGATTATTGGGTAAAGAATGTAAGTAATGAATTAGATTTTCTTTTAACATGGGCTCGGCCTGCTTATACTTCCTACTATTATTATCAGTATACCAGGCAAAGTTAAAGAGAATCTTAAATGAAAAATGATGATGCAAATGAATTTCCTAGCGTTGCACGGCTCAAATGGGCGTGCCGTCGCGGGATGTTGGAACTCGATGTTTTATTGGGAAATTTTTTAAACGGTGCGTATACTGACCTCTCTTATGAAGATAAGTCATTGTTTATTAGGCTGTTGGATTGCAGTGACCCAGAACTTTTTACCTGCCTGATGGGGCAGGAAGAACCTAATGATAAGACGCTATTGCCTATAATCAATAAGATACGCAAACATGCACGCTCATGAATGGGTGTTAAAGCCCTCCCGGTGGTATTTACGGATTCTCATCTCTCTCCTTGTGGGGAGTTTTATTGTGCTATTGGCCTTACCATTGAGAGGATGGGTCAAATGGGTAGTGCTCTTCTGCTTTAGCGGGTATAGCGCTCATTTGTTTTATACGACGTATTTATTGCGCGGTGCACGCACCATCCAGGCACTTCGCGCCTTACCAGATGGGCGCTGGCAGATTACCACCGCCACGTATACAGGTATCGCGGACTTACTGGGTAATTCAACCGTGACGACGTCTCTATCGGTTTTACGATTTAAGCGAGGAGAGCAGTATTTTCCCTTAAGTTGTGTTATTTTTCCGGATTCGCTGGATTCGGGTCGCTATCGAGGGCTGCTCATTGCGCTAAGAGAAAGGGCATGATTGAATGGTAAATTTTCAAAAAATAAGTTAATATTTTCCCTTATTCAGGTGCCTCTCGTCCATGCAACATATACGGAACTTTTCAATTATTGCCCATATTGACCATGGCAAATCCACGATTGCTGATCGGCTTATTCAACTTTGCGGTGGCTTGAGTGACCGCGAAATGCAAGAGCAAGTGTTAGATTCCATGGATCTTGAACGTGAGCGCGGCATTACCATTAAAGCCCACAGCGTATCGCTTAACTACACGGCACGTCATGGCAAAACCTATCTTTTAAACTTCATTGATACGCCAGGTCACGTTGACTTTTCTTACGAAGTTTCACGCTCGCTTGCTGCGTGTGAAGGTGCATTACTCGTTGTGGATGCGGGGCAAGGCGTTGAGGCGCAAACCTTGGCTGTTTGCTACACGGCGCTTGATCAAGGTCTCGAAGTGATTCCTGTTCTCAATAAAATTGATTTACCACAAGCAGATCCTGATCGAGTGAAGCATGAAATTGAGGACATCATTGGTATCGAAGCACAAAATGCATTACTGGTGAGTGCAAAACAAGGCATCGGTATTGAAGATATGTTGGAGCGGCTGATTACCGATATTCCGGCGCCAGAGGGCGATACGGAAGCATTGTTACAGGCGCTCATTATTGATTCCTGGTTTGATTCTTATCTTGGTGTCGTGTCGTTGGTGCGTGTGAAAAATGGCACCTTGCGCAAAGGTGAGAAAATGCAAGTCATGTCAACGGGCAAAGCATATGAAGTCATGGGAATTGGTATTTTCACGCCAAAACGTGTTTCGACGGATATTTTGCGCGCGGGCGAAGTCGGTTACGTGATTGCGGGCATTAAAGATATTAATGGCGCACCCGTAGGGGATACGCTGACACACGCGCATCATCCGGCAACGACCATGCTGCCAGGCTTTAAAAAAATCAAACCGCAAGTTTACGCGGGCTTATTTCCGATCCAATCGGAAGAGTTCCCGGCGTTACGTGATGCCTTAAGTAAATTATGTTTGAACGACGCCGCTCTTTTTTTCGAACCTGAATCATCCGATGCGCTTGGTTTTGGTTATCGTTGCGGCTTTTTAGGTATGTTGCACATGGAAATTGTGCAAGAGCGGCTTGAACGAGAATATAATCTTGAATTAATTACGACAGCGCCAACGGTCATTTACGAAGTTATCACCACCAAAGGCGAGACCTTGCACGTGGATAACCCGTCTAAACTGCCCGCCGTCAATTACATTCAAGAAATACATGAACCGATTGCTAAAGCGAATATTTTAGTGCCGCAAGCGCATTTGGGCAGTGTGATAACCTTATGTGTTGAACGACGCGGTGTGCAAAAAAGCATGTTATTTCACGGTAATCAAGTGGCACTGGTGTATGAATTACCGATGAGTGAAATTGTATTGGATTTTTTTGATCGCTTGAAATCGGTGAGTCGAGGTTATGCGTCACTCGATTATTCGTTCACCCATTTTGAAGTGGCTGACTTGGTTAAGCTCGATATCATGATTAATGGCGAGAAAGTGGATGCGCTCGCCTCGATTGTGCATCGCGAAATATCACAGTCACGCGGACGATTAGTGACCGAAAAAATGCGTGAATTGATTCCAAGACAAATGTTTGATGTCGCGATACAAGCGGCCATTGGTGGTAATGTTATCGCGCGGCAAACCGTGAAAGCATTACGAAAAAATGTCACCGCCAAATGTTACGGTGGCGATATTTCCCGTAAACGCAAATTACTTGAGAAGCAAAAAGAAGGCAAAAAGCGCATGAAACAATTGGGTAGTGTTGAAGTGCCGCAGGAAGCTTTTTTGGCGGTGCTTAAGATTGATGAAAAATGATTATTAACTTGTCACGCTTGTTAGAGAGGGAAGAATGGACCTTAATTTTGAATTAATATTATTTTATGCGGCACTCATTACTGGATTGATTTGCCTATATGATATTATCTTGCTTGCACCCAAAAGAAAGCGTGCGGGTAAAGAAGCGAAGCTCTCCACCATTGTCGAGTATTCGCGTTCATTTTTTCCAATTTTGTTGATTGTATTTTTGTTGCGATCATTTTTATATGAGCCGTTCCGTATCCCATCCGGCTCACTTGAGCCAACGCTGCTCATGGGTGATTTTATTCTAGTGAATAAATTTGATTACGGCGTGCGCTTGCCGGTGTTGCATAAAAAAATATTTGGCGCCGGTGCGCCAGAACGCGGTGATATTATTGTCTTTCGTTGGCCGCCTAATCCATCGATTGATTTTATTAAGCGTGTGGTGGGTGTGCCAGGGGACCGTATTAGTTATATCGATAAAGAACTATCCATCAATGGTAAAAAGATCGAGCAAACTGTTATCGGCCGGGCGCAAGCTGAAGATGAGGGCGGCGGCAGTTGGAATGCGATTGAAAAGCAGGAAGATTTGCTTGGGGTCAAACATCATATCTTTATTGATTCAGAAAAACCGAATGGTGATTTTAAAGATATTGTCGTTCCAAACGGCATGTATTTTGTGATGGGCGATAATCGCGATGACAGCGCTGATAGCCGCTATTGGGGTTTTGTGCCAGATGAAAATATTGTCGGCAAGGCCGTATTAATTTGGTTGAGTTGGGATGGTAAAAACACGAATTTACGCTGGAACCGCTTGGGTAAATTGATTCATTAGACAGTGTAAGTACTGACAGGTTTATATGATTGAGACATTATCAAAAAGATTGCATTATCAATTTCAGCAAGCGCACTTATTGAAGATGGCGCTGACGCATCGCAGTAAAGGCGGCGACCATAATGAGCGTTTAGAATTTTTAGGCGATGCTGTGGTTAATTTTGTGATTGCTGAACTTTTATATCAACAATTTCCCAAAGCGACTGAGGGTGAACTCAGTCGTTGGCGCGCAAGCCTCGTTAATCGTGATACGCTTGCTGAACTTGCGAAAGAATTCGATTTGGGTAGTTATTTATATCTTGGTCCAGGTGAGATTCGTAGCGGCGGTAGTGAGCGGCAATCCATTTTGTCATGCGCAATGGAAGCGGTCATTGGCGCTATTTACATTGACGGTGGTTTCGCCGCTGCAAGAGAATGCATCAATGACTGGTATGCACCACTGATTGCATCCTTATCGAGTGCCTCTAGTCATAAGGATCCCAAGACCTTATTACAAGAATACGTGCAAAGCCGGCGTTTTGCATTGCCCGTTTACACGGTTGAAGCGATTGAAGGGGAGGCGCATCAACAATTGTTTACCGTCAGTTGTCGTGTGGATGAGATTGATAAAAAATCATTCGGCAAAGGGACAAGTCGCCGTCGTGCAGAGCAGGAAGCGGCTTTACTTATGTTGAAGATGGTGTGAATGAATGACAATTACTAAATCAGGCTATGTTGCCATCATTGGACGACCTAATGTTGGCAAATCAACGTTATTGAATAAAATCCTGGGTGAAAAGATCAGTATTACTTCACCTAAACCGCAAACGACACGCTGGCAAATTTTAGGCATCAAGACAACCAGTGATGTGCAAACGATTTATATCGATACACCCGGTGTGCATCGTGATGAAAAGCGTGCGATGAGTCGCTACATGAATCGTGTAGCAAGCTCAGTCATGCTTGATGCGGATGTCGTTATTTTTATTATTGATGCGACACGTTGGCAGTCTGAAGATGATATGGTGCTGGAAAAATTAAAAGCATGCGATAAGCCAGTGATCTTGGTCATCAATAAAATCGATTTAGTAAAAGATAAAGCGGCCTTATTGCCGCATATTGATAAATTAAAAAATAAGTTTTCCTTTGCGCATATTATTCCTGTCTCAGCCATGAATGCGGATAATCTTGAATCACTTGAAAGTGAAATCAGTCAGCTGTTGCCAGAAGGCCCTGCACTTTTCCCAGAAGATCAGGTGACGGATAAAACGATTCGTTTCCAAATCGCCGAAATTATCCGTGAAAAATTAATTTATGCCACTGAGCAAGAACTACCTTATTCAACGACGGTTGAAATCGAGCAATTCAAACAAGAAGAAAAACTAACTGAAATTGGCGCTGTTATTTGGGTTGAACGTCAAGGGCAAAAAGCGATCGTGATCGGTAAAAAAGGATTGATGCTAAAAAAGATTGGGACGCTCGCGCGTCGTGAAATCGAAAAGCTGCTCGATACCAAAGTATTTTTACGCTTATGGGTCAAGGTCAAAGAAGATTGGACTGATAATGATAAGGCGATGCGTAGTTTAGGATATGAGTAATGAAAGGCGTTTCATTGCAAGGCGCGTATGTATTGCATCGTCGTCCTTATCGTGAGACGAGTTTTTTAGTGGATGTATTCACACCAGATGACGGGCGGTTTACTGTTGTTGCAAAAGGTGTTAGAAAAGCCCGCTCAAATTTACAAGGGTTATTGCAGTCCTTTACGCCCCTGACTATTTCATGGCAAGGCAACGGCGAGCTGGTGACGCTAACGCATACAGAAATGCGGGGCGAACTGAAGCGTTTACACGGCGATTGTTTATTTGCGGGTTTTTATTTAAATGAATTGCTCATGATTTTGCTGCAAAAATGGGACCCACACCCAGCCTTATTTCAATGGTATGAAAAAACACTGACGCTGTTGCAAGCGGATGTCTTAGAAGAAAAATATTTGCGCTCATTTGAAAAACGTTTATTGGAAGAATTGGGTTATGGTTTGCTGCCAAAAATGGCGGTGAATGCACCAGCGATGATTCTTACAGATCACTATTACCGTTATGTGCCGGAAGATGGGCTGGTGACGGTAGGTGCATGCGTGAATGAATCTTTGCAGCATCCTCATCTTTTTGCCGGGCATCTCTTGTTAAATATTGCTAATGAGAATTGGCAGGATAGCGAGACATTATCTGCCGCAAAACGTTTGATGCGGCTTATTTTAACGCCCATGCTTGGCAATCGCTCATTGCATAGCCGAAAGTTATTTGCGCGTTCCGGAATGGGGTCAAGTCCGGACAAAAGACAAATAGGCAAGTTATTAGCAAATTAATCAGGTTTTAGAATGATTTGTCTTTTGTCCGGACTTGACCCCCTTTCTCTTCACGGTACAATGCGAGCTAGATAAAACCAAAACCGTGCTTTCAGCGACAAAGGATCAGCATGAAGACAAATTCCATTCTGTTAGGGGTCAATATCGACCATGTGGCAACGCTGCGGCAAGCGCGTTTAACGCGCTACCCAGACCCGGTAGAAGCTGTTTATGCCGCTGAAAATGGCGGTGCGGACGGGATAACCGTTCACTTACGTGAAGATAGGCGGCACATTCAAGAGCGGGACATTGAGCTTATTCAAGCGGTTTTACTGACGCGGCTTAATCTCGAGATGGCGGTCACCGATGAAATGGTCGCTTATGCTGAAAGGAGTAGACCTGCGCACTGCTGTTTAGTACCCGAAAAGCGCGCAGAATTGACCACGGAGGGCGGGTTGGATGTGATGGGGCAAGAAGAGCGGGTGCGTGAGGCAGTGAAACATTTAAAGCGCGTAGGTTCTCTAGTATCTTTATTCATCGATCCCGATATTAAGCAAATTGAGGCAGCAATTCGCGCGGATGTGCCAGTGATTGAACTGCACACCGGTGCATACGCGGATGCAAAAACGGCGGATGAACGCGAACATGAATTACGCCGCATTATTAAAGCGGCTCAGTTTGCGGCGGATGCAGGCATGATTGTAAATGCGGGTCACGGTTTAAATTACCAGAATGTAAAACCTATCGCTCTAATTCCACAAATCAATGAATTAAATATTGGCCATGGCATTGTGGCGCGAGCGCTTTTTATTGGTCTTGAAGCAGCCGTACGAGAAATGAAACGACTCATGATAGAGGCGAGATTAACGCAATGACGATTAGAACACGATTTTCCCCCGCTCCGACCGGTTATCTTCATTTAGGCAATGCGCGCGCGGCCTTATTTGGCGCTTTATTTGCGCTTAAAAACCAAGGCGTTTTTATTCTTCGTATTGAAGACACGGATGCAACCCGTTCTGGCGAAGAATACGTTGAAGCGTTGCAGGCTGATTTGCAATGGTTAGGTATACACTGGCAAGAAGGCCCGGGCGTTGATGGTCCTTACGGACCGTATTGGCAATCACAACGTCAAGCTATTTATGCCGATGCGTATCGACAACTAGAAGAAAAAGCGCTGATTTATCCTTGTTTTTGTACAGACCAAGAATTGCAACTGGCACGTAAATTACAATTATCGCGCGGTCAAGCGCCACGTTACACGGGCATTTGTCAGCGCTTAACAAAAGAAGAAATCGAATCTCGCATACAATCAGGAAAAAAGCCAGCCTGGCGATTCAAAGTGCCAGTGGGTGTTAGCATAGAATTTGACGATTGTGTTAAGGGCGTGCAGCGTTTTTTAAGCGATGATATCGGTGATTTTATTATTCGACGCGCGGATGGTACCGCACCGTTTTTGTTTTGTAATGCCATTGACGATGCAACGATGCATGTGACGCACGTGATACGCGGCGAAGATCATGTAGCGAATACACCAAGACAAATGATGTTATTGAGGGCACTTCAGTTACCAGTGCCGCAGTACGGACATTTAACACTTATTATGGGTGAAGATGGTGCGCCGCTTTCAAAACGTCACGGCAGTTTTAATTTGCGTGAATTGCGTGAAAGTGGTTTTTTGCCAGAAGCCTTAGTGAATTATCTTGCGCGCTTGGGACATGCGTGTGAAGCGCAAGCATTGCTGTCCGTGCATGCGTTGGCAAGTCATTTCTCATTAGATAAATTAAGCCGATCATCAGCTAAATTTGATATTAGTCAACTAATGTATTGGCAAAAAACCGCCGTGCAAGCGTTAGATGCAGACTCATTGTGGCGTTGGCTTGGCGAACGCGTTCTGGATCAAGTCCCTGAAAGTGAGCGCGCTCTTTTTGCTGAAACCATTAAAGGGAATATCAATTTTCCGGAAGATGCATTGCAGTGGGCGAAAATTTTATTCCATGAAAATGCACCCATCGAAGCTGATGGACTTCTTATCTTGCGAGAAGCGGGCGAGCAATTTTTTGTTGAAGCAGAACTTGCGGTTGATAAATTTGGCATCGATTTGCAGCAAGTGCTAGCAGAGATGAAACAAACCCTTGGTGTGAGCGGGAAGAAATTATTTATGCCCTTGCGAATCGCATTAACAGGCCAACCACATGGTCCCGAATTGGGCGCCATTGCAAAATTGTTAGGCCAGAAAAAACTGAAGCATCGGCTTGGCCGCGCCGTGCAACTCATTAGCGAAAGAGCAGAGTAATGCTTAAAATATTTAATACATTAACGCGTGAAAAAGAAGTATTTAAGCCTATTCATGCGGGTAAAATCGGCATGTATGTTTGCGGCGTCACCGTTTATGATTATTGCCATCTAGGTCATGCAAGGACATACACATCTGCTGATGTGATTGTGCGTTATTTGCAGTACCTTGGTTATGACGTTAACTATGTTCGCAATATCACTGATATTGATGACAAAATCATTAAGCGCGCTAATGAGAACAATGAAAGTGTTACGAATGTCACGAATCGATTCATTCAAGCCATGCATGAAGATTTTAAAGCGCTTAATTTAATTGAACCTAATCAAGAGCCGCGTGCAACCGATTATATTTCACGCATGATTGCACTCGTTGAGAAAATCATTGCGAATGGTCATGCGTATGTTGGTAAAAGCGGCGATGTGTATTTCGATGTGCGTAGCTTTTCGCCGTATGGTTGCTTGTCGCATCATGATATCGAGCAGCTTCAAAGTGGTGCGCGCGTGGAAGTAGTTGAAGCAAAACGCGACCCACTCGATTTTGTGTTGTGGAAATTAACAAAACCAGACGAGCCATGTTGGGAATCACCGTGGGGCAAGGGCAGACCGGGTTGGCATCTTGAGTGCTCTGCGATGTCTATGGAATTACTCGGGGAGCAATTTGATATTCATGGTGGTGGCCGCGATCTTATCTTCCCGCATCATGAAAATGAAATAGCACAATCACAGGCAGCAACCAAAAAACCATTCGTGACTATCTGGATACACGGTGGTTTCTTGCAAATCGATAAAGAAAAAATGTCAAAATCGCTTGGTAATTTTGTCACCATTCGCGATGTATTACTTCTACATGATGCTGAAGTGATACGTTACCTATTGCTTGCAAGTCATTATCGCAGCGCATTAATTTATACTGATGATGTGCTAAAACAAACGCGGCAATCACTTGTTCGTTTATATACGGCGTTACGTTTTTTACCAGCGGCTCCCGCAGAAGAAAATTCCCCATTTGAAGAAAAATTCACGGAGGCCATGGATGATGATTTTAATACGCCTATCGCACTCTCACACTTATTTGAATTGGCGCATGAAATTCAACGCGTACGTGAAAATGATCTTGAAAAAGCGGCAAGTTTAGGCGCTTTGCTTAAAAAATTGGGTGGCGTGTTAGGTGTAATACAATCTGACCCTGAAGCATTTCTTCAATCCGGTGCCAGTGTTGATTTGGCAAAAATTGAACGTTTAATTGCGGCTAGAAATGCCGCGCGGAAAGAAAAAAATTGGGCAGAGGCTGATCGGATACGACAAGAACTTACCCGTATGGCAATTGTAATTGAAGATGGTCCCGCGGGAACAACCTGGAAGCGTCTGAAATAGAGAGATTTCCTGTCCGTGATGCCCCTAATACTTTCTTAAGCTTCATCCATTATAGTTTTCATATGGCGCAAGAACCTAAAAGGGAATGATATGAATACACGGAAAGACAAAATCGATCTCTACGATTTCGATGGAACGATTAATACGACGGGCCTTAATAGTTTTCCTTTTGGTCTTGATAAGCTTCGCGATGATGCTGATATCACCGATCTCATCACGCCAGGCCTTGCAATGGTGATGAAAAAGCAATTAGAGCAACATACTAAACTGTATATCGTCTCTAATCATCCCTTTCAATGCGTCATTCGATATTTTCTTACTAAAATGTTAGGTGAAAGTGCAGCAAAGACAATTGACATTTTTACGCCTCGACCAGAGGAAGTGCTAACGGGGTCGCAAGATAAATCATTCTTACTGCAACAAGATGAAAGCGATAAAGACTATGCCAAGCGAATATTAGATGAACTGCAACAACTAAATCAAAAACAACCGGTTTATATTCAAATTTACGATAAGTTAGCCTTTATCCAATCAATCATTAAAATACATGGTGAGGATGCAGTTTATTTTTATATTGATGATCGTGTTAGTTTGTTAGAAGATGCTTTACAGCGCTTTACGATTAATTTATTGACGATACCAGCCATCCAGGGTCAAGTTAACGCGACGCCTGATTTTGTTAAATTACTTAACGAAACGATTAACTGTGAATTTGCAGATAAGACACATGGCATGTTGCTGCCGGGTCGCTATCAGCATTTTATCAGAGAAAAAAAAAGAGCTGAGGGCCACTATTCAAACGTGTATGAGGCAAGATTGATTAATTATAATCGTGTGACGCACGTTGCAAAAGCATTTAAACCAACGGTCAAGATTGAGGATGTTTTAAATGAGCTTGATTTAACAAGTTACGTTATTAGTCATTTGATCGGCAATACGGCGACCGCTCAGTATCATGTTGGTTTGGTCGATATGGGCCAATCCCAGATACTCATGCAGCCAAAGATTGGTGAAAGAAATTTACTAGAAAAACTAAAATCGCTTCATGCAAAATCAATACTCACCTTCGAGATGAAGATGGCATTAATGATAAAAGTAATCAAAGCGCTTTCAGATTTACATTTTTTAAAAATTGTTCATGGCGATCCAACCTTGAGTAATTTTGTCAGTGATAAAAACGGCGATATTTTTTTGATTGATTACGGGAAAGCAAGTTTTTTTGTTGATGCAAAGAATAATAATCGATCGAATGGTTTTTCGCCCAATGATCAAGCACCTGATGAAATCATGAGTTATGAAACCGATGTATTTTTGCTGGCTAAAACATTGCAGATGATTTTAATCAATCAACATAATATGGAGTGTGGTTATGTTGAGTTTGAAGATGATGAACCTGTTCAGGGTGAAGATCTTCATGAATTCAATGAAAAATTGTTACAAGAAATTGAGGATGAGGCAACGATTCCCGTGGAGGTGAAGCCCGCGCTTAAAACATTATTGTTATCCATGCGTGCAGCAGATCCTAATGCGCGCCCCATGCTTTTGACTGGCGATAATAATGTTTATAATGCATTGCTAGCGATCTGTCCCAAGGCATTATTTGTTTTATCCTTTCAGCAATCAGCACGATTCTTTCATCCGCAAAACACATTATTTCCAATCATGCAGCCGCTACAAATAGAGGCGAATAGGGGAAGTAAAAATACGTTTCGTCCGCGGTAGGCTTTGGTGTCAAATAGGGTGTGTTATCACCCATCAATTTCCGGACTGTCATGCCAGCCGCACGCTTTTAGCTGGATAAGATGTCATGCCAGCGCGCTTTTAGCTGGCATCCAGGGTTTTTAAAAAAAGCCGCCATGTGTGCTAAGCTTGCCTCTAATATTTTTAAGCGTTTTCTGGATGCCACCTCGCACAAAAAGCGTGCGGCTGGCATGACATCTTATCCAGTTAAAAGCGCGCTGGCATGACAGAAGCTGGTGCTACACTTATCCAGAATTAGCACGTCAGATAATTGACTCACTGAAAAATATTTCAAGCGCTTTCCTTTAGCATATTACGCAACACGTACTGCAAAATGCCGCCATGGCGATAGTATTCAAGTTCATTTTGTGTATCGATGCGGCTTTTAACGGTGATTTCCACCTTGCTGCTATCTGCACGTTCAATCACAACGCGAACATCAGCGCCAGGTTTCATCGTATCATTAAGATCAGGGATGCTAATGTGTTCAGTGCCGGTCAGTTTCAGTGTTTGACGCGTTTCACCTTCTTTAAATTGCAACGGTAAAATGCCCATGCCGATTAAATTCGAACGATGAATACGCTCAAAACTTTCCGCAATCACTGCATGAATACCGAGTAATTTAGGGCCTTTCGCCGCCCAATCGCGCGATGAACCCGTGCCATATTCTTTACCGGCAATAATCACGAGCGGTACCTTGTCCGCTTGATAACGCATGGACGCATCGTAAATTGGCATCACTTCTTCGCTTGGATAATGTTTCGTGATACCACCTTCAATGCCCGGTACCATTTCGTTTTTGATGCGAATGTTAGCAAAGGTACCGCGCATCATGACTTCATGATTACCGCGTCTTGCGCCGTATGAATTAAAATCCTTTACTGCAACCTTGTGAGCTTGTAAATAGTTACCAGCGGGACTATCTGCTTTAATGGAACCAGCCGGTGAGATATGGTCGGTGGTGATACTATCACCGAGTAATGCCAACATCCGCGCGTTTTTTATCGCTTGAATAGGCATGGGTTCTGCGCTCATATTAGCGAAAAATGGTGGATGTTGAATATAAGTTGAATCTGCTTGCCACGTGTATGTTTCGCCAAAAGGAACGGTAATGGCTTGCCACGCTTTACTACCGGTAAATACATCCGCATATTGTTCACGGAACATGGTTCGGGTGACTTTCGCCACTTCGCTTGCGACGTCG
>MGYG01000030.1 GCA_001801635.1 Gammaproteobacteria bacterium RIFCSPHIGHO2_12_FULL_43_28 | reverse complement strand
TGTTCGGTGATTAATTCCTTATTACTAAATGATTCATCGGCAGCATACTGCCAAAATTCTTTGCGCACACGTTCATGAATATGTTCGGCAAATGCTTCTGCTAAGCGATCGGCCAATGCCTTTAACAAAATTGAATTATAATCATCGTTATTTTTTTCAAATTCAGCGAGTTTCTTCTCAATACCAATACCGGTGGTGACAGCAAAACCACCTAAATAATCGGGCACACCGGATGTTTTTGGCGCCACATAATCAGCAAGGCACATATTATATTTGCCAGCAGGTTTTTTGGTTTGCTGACGCAGCATTCTAAAGGTTTCAACAATGTCAGTGCGTGATTCATCACGATAAATTTCAATATCATCACCCACGCTATTCGCTGGGTAAAAGCCGATGACCGCGTTTGCATGCAACCATTTTTTTTGCACGATATCAGAAAGCATCGTTTGTGCATCTTCAAATAAACTTCTTGCATCTTCACCGACGACATCATCTTGCAAAATATCAGGATAACGCCCGGCTAATTCCCACGTAGCAAAAAAGGGCGTCCAGTCAATATAATTGACCAAGACATCTAGCGGATAATCATGAAACACTCTGGTTCCCAAAAAGATGGGCTTTGGAGTTTGATAGTTTTCCCAATCTATGTTGAATTTATTTTCCCGTGCAAGCGAAAGGGCAATTAATTCATTCGCTGATTTTTTATGTTGATGCAGTTCGCGTAAATCGGCATAATCCTCGCGCGTTTTATCAATTAAACGCTGCTTATTTTCATCACTTAATAAATGTCCAGCAACACCAACGGCGCGTGAGGCATCGACTACATGAATAGTCGCCCCACTGTAATTTGGCTCGATTTTTATCGCTGTATGTGCACGTGAGGTGGTGGCACCGCCGATTAATAAAGGCGTTGTTATTTTTAAGCGCTGCATTTCTTTTGCCACATGAATCATTTCTTCGAGAGATGGCGTAATTAAACCACTCAATCCAATGATATCAACTTTTTCCCTTGCTGCCGTTTCCAGAATTTTTTCGCACGGCGTCATGACGCCTAAATCAATAATCTCATAACTATTACAGCGCAATACCACACCAACAATATTTTTCCCGATATCGTGTACATCCCCTTTTACCGTTGCTAATAATATTTTACCTTTGGCTTTGGCCGCTTCATTTTTCGCATTAAGATAAGGCTCGAGGTAGGCAACGGCTTGCTTCATCACGCGTGCACTCTTGACCACTTGTGGTAAAAACATTTTACCCGCGCCAAATAAATCACCCACGACATTCATACCATCCATGAGCGGGCCTTCGATAACACGCAGTGGGTCATCCAACGCCAATCGCGCGGCTTCTGTATCTTCGATAATGTATTGGTTAATTCCTTTCACCAAGGAATAGGACAAGCGCTCAGAAACTGGCTTTTCACGCCAACTCAAATCTTCTGCTTTCGTCTTTACTTGACCTTTGACCGAACTGGCGGCTTCTAACAATTTATCCGTTGCATCCGCACCGCGGTTAAATAAAACATTTTCAATAAGTATTAATAAATCCGCTGGAATATCTTCGTAAATCGCAAGATTTCCCGCATTCACAATTCCCATGTCCATACCAGCACGAATGGCATGATAAAGAAAAACCGCATGAATGGCTTCACGAATGGGATTATTCCCACGGAATGAAAATGAAATATTACTCACCCCACCACTTATTAAGGCGTAAGGTAATTTTTCTTTGATCTGTCGAATCGCATTAATAAAGGCTAAACCATACTGATTATGTTCTTCAATGCCTGTTGCGATCGCAAAAATATTCGGATCAAAAATAATATCTTCCGGCGGAAAATTAACTTTATTCACTAACACATCGTAGGAACGTTTACAAATTTCAAACTTACGCGTTTCCGTATCGGCTTGACCACTTTCATCAAAGGCCATCACGATAACAGCAGCGCCGTACTGTCTTGCCAGTTTTACTTTTTCAATGAATGCTTCTTCGCCATCTTTTAAGCTGATGGAATTGATAATTCCTTTTCCTTGAATGCACTTTAATCCCGACTCAATCACACACCACTTTGATGAATCAAGCATGATAGGCACGCGTGAAATTTCAGGTTCGGATGCAATTAAATTTAAAAATTTAACCATGGCCGCTTCGGCATCAAGCATGCCTTCATCCATATTAATATCGATGATTTGCGCGCCATTAATGACTTGATCGCGCGCGACATCTAATGCGGTTGCATAATCTTCATTGCGAATAAGTTCTGCAAAACGCAGTGAGCCCGTGACATTGGTTCGCTCACCGACATTCACAAATAAACTATTATCATCTATCGTTAATGGTTCAAGCCCGCTTAAGCGGCAGGCTCTGGGAACGTTAGGGATTTTTCGTGGCGGGATATCGGCAACACATTCGGCAAGCGCTTTAATATGCTCTGGTGTCGTACCACAACAACCCCCCACAATATTCATCAATCCTTCTTGCGTAAATTCACGTATGATTGCCGCCATTTGCTCTGGTGTCTCATCATATTCACCAAATGCGTTCGGTAAACCGGCGTTGGGATGAACACTCACGAAGGTATCAGCAATGGTTGCCAATTCTTGCATATAAGGTCTTAACGCTTTTGCCCCTAACGCACAGTTAAGGCCAATACTAATCGGATTTGCATGCCGCACGGAATGCCAAAAGGCGGCCGTTGTTTGGCCAGACAAGGTTCGCCCGCTTGCATCCGTAATGGTGCCAGATATCATCACAGGCAGGCGCTCGGATTTATTTGCAAAATATTTTTCAATGGCGAAGATGGCTGCTTTACAATTTAGCGTATCGAAAATCGTTTCAATCATAATGAGATGAACACCGCCATCGACCAAGCCGCGCACTTCCTCTTCGTAAGCGTGAACTAATTGATCAAAGGTGATATTACGGTAGCCCGGGTCATTGACATCAGGCGATAAAGACGTTGTTCGATTCGTGGGACCTAAAATACCCACGACAAAACGCGGCTTTTGCGGCGTACGTGTTGTCATTTCATCGGTAACACGTCTTGCAAGCCTTGCAGCGGCGACATTTAATTCATAGGCAAGCTCACTCATATGATAATCAGCGAGTGATACAGAGGTTGAATTAAAGGTATTGGTTTCAATGAAATCAGCACCAGACTCAAGATAAGCACGATGAATATCGGCGATAATCGCGGGTTGTGTGAGAGTCAATAAATCATTGTTACCCTTTAGCAGATGCGGGTAATCGGCAAAGCGCTTACCTCGATAATCGGCTTCCTCCAGACGATAACTCTGGATCATGGTTCCCATGCCGCCATCCAGCAGCATGATCCGGTGTTGTAATTCCTTGCGCAGGTAATTCTCTACATTCATTGCAGTAACATTTTATCCTGTTAAAATAGCGCACTTACAAAAACCAATAACGTTACTATAGAAACAACGGGAGATCAAACGCTATGGATCATGAAGCAAAAATCCTCGTCACGGGCAGCACGGGCATGGTTGGCGGAGCGCTCGTTAGATTGCTGAAGCAGCAAGGATTTTACCACGTATTCACCCCAACCCATGCAGAACTTGATTTGCGTGACCAAGCGAAAGTCTCTGCCTATTTTAGCGAACATCGGCCAGACTACGTTTTTCATTTGGCCGCTATTGTGGGCGGTATTCATGCCAATAATACCTACCCTGCTAAATTTATTTACGATAATACGATGATGCACAGTAATGTCATTCAGGCAGCCCATGCAAATCATGTCAGTAAATTGCTCTTTCCAGGCTCAGCCTGCACCTATCCAAAGCTTGCCTCACAACCGATCAAAGAAGCGTCCTTTTTGGATGGTCAGATTGAACCAACGAATATCGCTTACGCGGCTGCTAAAATTAATGGCATCATCATGTGTGAAGCCTATGCGCGCGAGCATCAAATGAAAGTCGTTACTCCCATGCCAACCAATGCCTATGGCGTAGGTGATAATTTTGATCCGAATGCATCCCATGTGATTCCCGCACTCATGCAACGGTTTCATGAGGCGAAATTAAATCATCTGGCAGACGTTGTGCTTTGGGGTAGAGGTACGCCATTACGCGAATTTATTTACGTGGATGATTTGGCGGATGCGCTTATCTTTTTAATGCAGCACCATGACAATAAGAACCTCATCAATGTCGGAACCATGCAGGAAATAACCATTGCAAAGCTCGCAGAGAAAATTGCAAACGTCGTTGGTTATCAAGGCGAGATAACATTAGACACGGAGAAACCTGATGGCGCACCGAGAAAATGCCTTGATTCAAGCGCGTTATTTGCGCTTGGTTGGCAACCAAGCACGAGTTTGGATGAGGGACTGAAGAAGATGTATGAACATCATTTTGTGTCTGCAAGTCGATTAGCCAACGCTTGAGTATGGCCAAATAGCATTCGTATGCAGCAAATAGAGATGCTATTCTGGCAGACGGTAATGTCATGTCTGCTAAAATTAACAAATCATAAGGAAGCTTGCAATGTCAGATCATCAACTCCGAGAGTTACAGAATTTCAAGTTACCGGCTAATTCGGGAAAATTAATTGCAGCGCTAGTGGTAGTGGCAGTTGCCCTCTCCCTATTAATGGGAAGTGTGGGAATCGTTGGCGCGGGACAACGCGGTGTGTTGCTGAGGTTTGGGGCAGTGACTGGCACCATCAAAGATGAAGGCTTATATTTCAAGATTCCTTTCGTCGAAGAAGTCGTTTTAATGTCTACGCAAATTCAAAAATATACAGCGCTTGCCTCAGCATCGAGTAAAGACTTGCAGGTGGTGACGACTGAAGTCACGTTAAACTACCAATTAGAAGCAGGTAAAGTCGGTGAAATTTACCGTAACATGCGCCAAGACTACGAGCATCGAGTGATACAACCGTTTGTTCAAGAAGCCGTGAAATCAACTGCGGCAAATTTCGATGCAGAGCAGTTAATCACGCAACGACCCAAAGTCAAATCAGAACTCCAAAGCCTGATAGCAAAGCGGCTGGATAGCCTCGGCATTTTAGTGATTGAGCTTTCGATTACAGATTTCAGATTCACACAGATATTTCAAGATTCGATTGAGGCAAAGGTAAAAGCAGTCCAGCAAGCACTGGAAGCGGAAAACGCATTGCGTCGCGTCGAGTTTGAAGCGCAGCAAGCCGTGGTAAAAGCGACTGCTGAAGCGAAAGGTCTGGAGCTTCAAAAGGCACAAATTTCCGAACAATTACTGACACTGCGCCAGATTGAAGTGCAAAGAGCGGCTGTGGAAAAATGGAATGGGGTGATGCCAACGGTCGTCACAAGCGGTGCGCCGGTTCCAATGCTGGATGTTTTCAGCGCTCATAAGAAAACCGCGGGGTAACATGGTGAGGTGTGAATAAGGACGCGAATCAACATGTTAAGCCAGCGCTCGGATAGAGCGTAGCAAAATCCTGGCTACCAATCTAGCTTGGGCTGAGGTACATAATACATCGACGTTTAAGTTTCATTCGCTTTCGCTAAAACAACTTTGATTAATTCATCAGATAAAAAATAAAAACTTTTTAGCTGGTTTAGCAAAGGCTTTACTGCTTTTATTAAATTTTTCTGCTTTGCAATCACCAAAACACCAGCAGTGCCGATAATAGATATATTCAATTTTTCAGCGACCTGCCTCCCCAACTTTTCATCAATTAAAAGTCGTGCATTTTGCTCTATAGCAAGATGAATCGCACTCGCTTCACCCGCACCCAAATCCTCAGTAAAGTCATTAGTAGCAGATTGATTGGAAACAGCGAAAATTGAAATACGCCCACCTTCAGCCGCTGTCAAAATCTCCTTTGCTCCTGGACGTACGGAATCAATTGTGGACTCTTTAAAAACAGGAAGAGGAACAGCAACTTCACCGAAAAGCTTTACCAAAAGATCAAGCTGATGTATGCGTGCAAATGCAATCAAAGGACCAGCATCTGCAATAATAACTTTATCACTCAAAATCCTTTAACTCCTTGTCTAGATCATCGGCGGAATAATTAACCGCAGGTATGCCCAGTCGACCTAATTTTTCAATAAAACCTTCGAGGCTCATACCAGCGAGTTTTGCCGCCTTTTCTAAGGTTAATGTTTCTTCCTGGTATAACTTTATAGCGATAGCGGGACGCAGTCCCAACTCAAGTAAGTCTTGTGTAAAGGGAACCGCTAAAAAAACTGGCCGGCCATGCTTGGTGATTAACGAAAGCTTTCCCGCTTCTGCATCATGAATTAAGTCACCCGTGTGCTCTCGCAGGTCTCTCACCGTGAAGGTATCCATCATAAAAACCTCAATTATTTGTTCCATCAAATGATAGCACATTTTCGCTATTTCTGCAAAAATAAAATCATCACAAGAGTTTAACTTATTGTTTTATTGACTAATTTAGCCTATCGAGACGATCACGCCACTTCTTGCGCACAATCCGCAACGTCGTCAAACAAACCGCCAACGGCAAAAAAAAATGATATCGTTTCAAGGCAAGCTTTGCAGTCGCGAGTGCTGCTGCCCGCTTACCATCGATTAACTGGTAGACAAAGAGACGCACTGCTTGATCGCAATACCAATAATGCAATTGCATTTTTTGCAAAAACGTTAAGCCAGATTTCGCAAGATAAGTATCTGCAATCTGCATATGCTCTTCGCATAATTTAAGAATGCTTGATCGGTGATTACCAAAAGTCATGGAACCTGCGTGTGCAAGATAATTATGACCCATGTAAGGAATATAATAATTTTTTGCTTGATGCAGTACAGCACGCATCAGCCATTCTTTGTCGTTGCTAAAAAATGCTTTATTATTTTTATCAAACGGTTGATAAAGACCAATGCGCTGATAAAAATCTTTTTTAATAAAACGACAGCAAATCGCTGAGGTATCCGTAAAACAAATATTTTTCCAACTAAGCGCCAGTTTTTCAGGCGTTGCGTAAATCCATTTTGGAGAATACGTCTTTGTCGTCTCATCATACGCAACAATGCGGCCGCCACACGTCAATATATCGGCAGACGGTTGCTCAATATAAGCATCCGCTAATCGTTTTAATGTTTCGGGTTCATACCAATCATCTGCCATGAGTATAGCAATAATATCGCCGCTTGCTTTTTCAACGCCTTTATTAATCGCAACGACAGGACTGCCATCATATTCACTATGCCAATACTGAATGTGCGATGCATACTGTTTGATTTTATCCAGCGTGCCATCCGTTGAACCGCCATCTAAGATAATCAATTCATAATGAAGATAGGATTGCTGAATAACACTTTGCAGTGCTTTTTCAATCGTATCCTGTCGATTCAAGACCGGCATGATAATTGAAATTTTAGGAAAAACGTTCAACACGCTAATTCTCTTTCTGCACGCGCGTAATCTTCTGGTATGCCAATATCAATGAAATAATCATCGGCGATAAATGCATTTGGTTTCAATTCGGCGAGAAACTTCGCAAGAAAATCATTTTCAATAGAGAATGGCGCGTGTAACGGAAAGTTTGCAAAAATAGCTGGATGAAGTAAATAAACGCCTGCGTTAATTAAACCGTTACCATGCTCGCCTTTTTCTCGAAAGGCAATAACGTGATTGCGCGCATCTATTTCAACGTTGCCATAACGGCTACAATCATCGATAGGACGTAACGCCATGGTGAGCCGTGCTTCACGTTGCAGATGCTCATGATACATCGCCTGATAATTTAGTTTTACAAAGGTATCGCCATTTAAGACAAAGATGGGTTCATTGGATTTAACGAATGAGAGTGAATGCATGATCGCACCACCCGTTCCCAGTGGTTCAATTTCTTCTGCATAACTAATATGAAGACCGGCATACTGCGATTGAAAATAAGCTACTATTTTTTCACGCAGGTAATGCACTGAGAGAATGACTTCCGTCATTCCTTGCGTTTTCAAATACAAAAGCAAATGAGCAAGAAACGGTTTGTCATCTATCGGTGCCATTGGTTTTGGTAAATCAGGGACAACACTTTTAAGTCTTGTTCCAAAACCACCGGCTAAAACGATAGCCCGCATCGTTAAGCGACTTGTGCAGCTGCATTGACCCGTTGTGGATCATATGCCGCACCAAAAATTTTATCTTCAATTACTTCACAAATAATATGACCAAACATAATGTGGCATTCTTGAATTTTTTGCGTTTCTTTCGATGGTACATTCAACACGTAATCGCAAGCTTCTGACATGAGCGGTGCTTCTTTGCCAGTAAACCCAATGGCAATCATTTGCCTCTCACGCGCCGCATGAAGCGCACGTAAAATATTGGGTGATTTTCCTGACGTTGAGATACCAATCAAAATATCACCCGGCTGTCCAATGGATTCAACCTGACGGGAGAAAATATTTTCGAAGGCATAATCATTACCGATTGCTGTCAATGCGGACGTATCGGTGGTAAGCGCAATCGCTGCAAGCCCAGGACGGTCGTAGCGCAAGCGGCTCACCAATTCGGCTGCCAAGTGCTGAGCATCAGCGGCACTGCCGCCATTGCCCGCAAGAAGGATTTTTTTACCCGATTGCAGGGCCTCGGTGCAGACTAGCGCAATATGATTGACCCGCGCGAGCAAGGCCGTATCCTGTTCAATATCGACCAAAATAGAAACTAACTTCTTGATTTCACTTTGTATAAGCTGGTGCATCGCCTCTCTCCCCTATCGTATTAAATGAGCCTCGCTATGACGTAGTCTATCACGCCAATAATCTAATAGATCTTGCATGGTCTTTTCAAAGGAAATTTCAGGTTTCCAACCCGTGTGACGCT
>MGYG01000029.1 GCA_001801635.1 Gammaproteobacteria bacterium RIFCSPHIGHO2_12_FULL_43_28 | reverse complement strand
TGGTCGTCAACGCGGTTTTTTAAAGTCATACGGGTTACTCTGGCCGAAAAATGTAAGGTAATTATACAGTGTGATTATTAAAACAGACTTAAGGCATATCACAGAGGCTGCGTTGTGAGGTGCGTTTGTGCGAGATGACATGCTGCGCTGAATAGCATAAAATATCCTTTTATATCAAGGATGATAGCCCATGATGGCAATTGATTTTATTATCTTACTTTTTGCATTACTCTCCGCATGGTCCGGTGTTAGACGGTTGTCTATCCTTCTCTTTTTTGCCAGCTTCTTTTTTTCTATCGGTTTATTCTACCACCATATGACGAATACCATTGGTTTGGCGCTTTAAGAATTTTCAGGAGAAATATATGTTAACGCGTTTGATGAATTTATTTGAGTTGAGTGCGATTATCGCCATCTTAGCTATTGCACTTTTATTGCAATTTTATTTTCATGAATTACCATGCCCGCTTTGCTTGTTACAACGCATTGGATTTCTAATGATCGCATTTGGTTTTTTACTGAATTTAAAATTTGGTTATCGACCATTTCATTATACCATTGTCTTACTTAGTGCGTTATTCACCGCATTTGTTGCATTAAGACAAATAGCATTGCATGTTCTTCCTGGTGCGGGCGCATACGGCGCCCCGTTTTTGGGTTTGCATCTATACACATGGTCATTTATCGCATCTATGGTCATTATCATTGTGACATCCATCGTACTTGGCATGGGTTGGCAATATCATGCACGTCAATACCAATCTACGCTATGGTATTTGATGACTCATCTTTTATTTGTAATGGTTGGTTTAATTCTGGCAGCAAATATAGTCGCGGTTATTTTCGAGTGTGGATTTAGGGTTTGTCCGGATAATCCAATAAAGTATGAGATGCTTATTCGGTGAATGATTCTATTTTTGGTGGCTTGGGTTTGCATCATCTAAGCCACTTATGCAGTTATAATGTAAATATTTTTTTAAAGTTTGTTGCAGGAGACGGTTGATTCACAGGCTTTGGTGAAAATAAACCACTACTTAAAACACTTGGTTTATGGGTGGCATCAAATATTGAAAATACCTTTTCCTTTTTCGGAATGCCTTGTTCTTGCAAAAACTGAGCGTGTTCATTTTTCGCATAATCCACTATTTGCGAAATAGAAGTTAGCTTTTTTGGCAGCGTGAAAAAGGTATTCATACCATGACAGGCTTGCAAGTAGTCATTTTTGTATTCTCGTTTCTCCATTTTACGCAGCTCAGCTGAAAGTATGACACCATCCTCATATTTAATTAAGGTTAATTCATTTGCTAAACCGATATGCTTATGCAGCTCCGTTTCAAAATCAGTAATGTCTTGATCATTTCGTGCAACAAGCTGAACAGCATGTTTTCTACTATTGTCGAAACGCGGATTGGGAATATAGTCACCTGAATAAAAACTTAAATGACCCAGACCGTGAATAGCTTTAAAACCCATTACTTCCTGCGGAGGAACAGGCCCGACACTGGTTCTTTCTCGTTCTTTTTTTACGAAATCACCATTAAATAGATTAATACCTATATTGTTTAAGACGATTGAAGAATAGTTAGGATTAATAAATAGAGCGGGCAATTTGGCGAGGAATACATTGGCACTTCCTCGTACAAATTGAAAAGCAGGCCAATTGGCTGAGAAAGAAATGAAAAGACTGCTCGCTAAATTATACATTACATGCGCATCAATGGACTGATGAGGATGATTTGTATCACGAGGAGTAAAGCCATTTTCCAAGATGGTGCTTGGGGTTTCTTTCGTAATTCGAAAAACCGTATTTGGAAAAGCCTTGTCCCCCAAGGACAAGGTTGGTCGTTTTAGGCCGAATAGGCAAGCTATGCTTTTGCGCATCATGGTGTTATTTCTCTTGTTGTGTGTTGTTGCTCAAGAATGAATATTGTTATGCCACCCGGCCCCCTTGCTCATTTAGCCATGGTGGTTTGAACACCTCAGTTTACTACATGGATCTTAAGAGAAAGTTAAATGTATGCCCCCTTAAAACAAAAAAGCCACTGACGAATCAGTGGCTTTTAAGGGGTCACAACGTGAGAATCAGTGCTAGTTAGCTATCTTTTTCATCACCATTGCCATTCATGTTAAAGAGATCACCCAACGTTGTTTTCAACGGTGAAGTATCTGCTTTTTTCTTCTTGGGAGTCGCACCGGCACCGGCACCGGCACTAGCAGCGGCCTTCGCACCTTTTTTCGCAGGGGTGCTGCTTGGCGCAGCGGCTTTACCATCTTTTGCCTTGATGGAGAGCGAGATCATATTGGTTTTACGATCGGTTCCCATGATCTTGGCTTCAACGGTATCGCCCACTTGTAGCTTGGTACGTGCATCTTCAACTTTTTCTGCGGCAATATCGGATGCTTTTAAGACACCTTGTATGCCTTCCTCAAGCTCAATAATGACCTGCTTTTGGTCTACTTCAGTGACTTTACCAGAAACAATGCTGCCTTTTTCATGTGATGCCAAGTACTTTGAAACGGGATCTTCGGCTAATTGCTTTAAGCCTAAGGCAATGCGTTCACGCTCAACGTCAATCGCGAGGATAATGGCCTCAAGCTCATCGCCTTTTTGGTATTTACGCAGCGCTTCCTGTGCTTCTGCTTCATTCCAGGCGATGTCAGAGAGGTAAATTAAACCATCAATACCACCATCCAGTTCAAGGAAAATACCAAAGTCGGTGATTGACTTGATTTTACCTTTAACATGTTCATTTTTATCATGGTTTTCAGCAAACGCTGCCCATGGGTTTGAGGTGCATTGCTTGATACCGAGAGAGATACGACGTCTTTCCGCATCAACATCGAGTACCATGACTTCAACTTCTTGGCCTAAATGAACGACTTTATTTGGATTAACATTCTTGTTTGTCCAATCCATTTCAGAAACGTGCACCAGACCTTCAATGCCTTCTTCGATTTCAACAAAGCAACCGTAGTCGGTAATATTGGTGACGCGGCCAGATAATTTGGAATTGACTGGGTAACGATCACTGATAGCATGCCATGGATCGCCGCCAAGCTGTTTTAAGCCGAGTGAAACGCGGACATTGTCGCGGTCAATCTTCAATACCTTGACTTTGATTTCATCGCCAATCGTCAAAATTTCGCTAGGATGCTTGATGCGTTTCCAGGACATATCGGTAATGTGGAGCAAGCCGTCTACGCCGCCTAAATCGATAAATGCACCATAGTCAGTCAGGTTTTTAACGATGCCCTTCACTTCATCCCCTTCATTGATATTTTCGAGGACGGCAGCACGTTCAACATTGTTTTCAGCTTCGAGTACGGCACGGCGGGAAACAACGATATTGTTGCGTTTTGGGTCAACCTTGATGACTTTAAATTCAAATTCTTTGTTTTCGAAGGCTTCTGGATCGCGAATTGGCTTCACATCAACTAAAGAGCCCGGCAAGAATGCGCGTACTTTGTTGATTTCAACGGTGAAACCGCCTTTAACACGGCCAACGATAACGCCGCGAATGGTTTCTTTTTTCTCGTGAGCATGTTCTAAATGCGACCAGGATTCCAGGCGTTTGGCGCGTTCACGGGATAAACGTGTACTACCAAAGCCATCTTCAAGGACTTCAAGCGCTACTTTGACTTCATCGCCCACTTTCGCTTCAAGTCGTCCACTCTCATCATAGAACTGTTCGACAGGGATGTAGGATTCAGATTTTAAGCCTGCATCAACAATAACAAACTTATCAGTAATCCCTTCAATGGTTGCCGAGATAATCGTACCTGGCAGCATTGGGGTTTCGGTCAGGCTCTGTTCAAACAGTTGTTCAAAAGTTACACCCATATGTTCCTAACTCTCACATTGTTTCTTTCGCCGTTTTCGAGGTTTCCCTCATTGCGGCTAATCGGTTAAAGTTTGCAATCTTACTCTGCTACGCTCATGTCGGTTATTTTATTGACCGGGTTTAAGGTAGCAGGAAAGGCCTTTTTTTGGTAAATCTCGCTCATCATTCGCTCGACGACCTGCTCTATTGTTAGTGGATCAGTGTCGATGCAAATAGCGTCTTCCGCTGGTTTAAGTGGTGCGACAGCCCGCTCTTTATCGCGGCGATCACGCGCACGCAACTCTTCTATGAGGTCGTGAAGCGTAACATTAATGCCCCGTTCCTTCAACTGCTTCAAGCGGCGCGATGCCCGCTCCTCAAGGCTTGCCAGCAGAAATATCTTAAGTTCGGCATCAGGGAAAACGACTGTCCCCATATCGCGACCATCGGCAACCAAGCCGGGCGCTTCGCGAAAATCCCGCTGGCGGCTCAAAAGCGCCGTGCGTACCGCTGGGAGCGCACCAACGATGGAAGCGGCATTACCGATTTTTTCGGTTCGGATGAGATCAGTCACCTCCTCACCTTCCAGGATAATGCGTGGAAAATCATTCTTTCGCGCGATAAATTGCACATCCAAATGTTGCGCCAGCACCTCAAGTGCTGGCTCATTATCGAGCGCTACGCTGTGTTTTTGAGCGGCAAGGCCGAGTACACGATAAAGCGCCCCACTGTCTAAAAAGTTCCAGCCAAGACGATCAGCCAGTAACTGACTAATCGTACCCTTACCAGTTCCACTGGCACCATCTATCGTAATGATGGGTGCATTCTGCTGCTGCCGAGTCATACTTCCTCGTCCCCCTTTATATTTGCAATTGGCTCAAGACTGACTAACTTCTCCCCTTCACAGAGCTGGATGAGTCGTACGCCTTGCGTATTACGACCAATACATGAAATTTCTGCAACCGGTACACGAACCAGGGTGCCTTTATCGCTAATGAGCATGACTTCGTCTTCGGTGTTTACTTGAACAGCGCCAACGACCTTACCGTTACGCTCATTCACTTGAATGGAAATCACCCCTTGTCCGCCGCGACCACTTTGGCGATATTCTTGCAGCGCGGTGCGTTTACCATAGCCATTTTCAGTTGCGGTCAAGATGTCCCCTGTTTGCGCAACGATCAATGACACCACTTTTTGACCGTCCTGCAGTTTCACCCCTCTGACCCCGGTTGCCTGGCGTCCCATGCATCTTACTTTGGATTCTTCAAAGCGAACTGCCTTGCCAGCATCGGTAAAGAGTAAAATATCATGCGCACCGTCGGTGATATCTGCATTAACGAGTTGATCGCCATCGTTTAACGCAATCGCGATAATGCCCGATGTGCGTGGCCGTGAAAAATTAGTCAGCGATACTTTTTTGATAATACCCATCGCGGTTGCCATTACTACAAAACGATCTTCACGGTATTCGCGTAACGGTAAGAAGGCATTGATACGTTCACCTTCAGACAGCGGCAGCAGATTGATAATGGGCCGCCCGCGTGAGGTGCGATTGGCTTGTGGTAATTGATAGACTTTGAGCCAATACACCTTGCCATGATTGGTAAAGCATAAAATCGTGTCATGCGTTTTGGCGGCAACCAAATATTCGATAAAGTCTTCTTCTTTCACCGCCGTTGCCATCTTGCCGCGACCACCGCGATGTTGTGCTTTGTAACTATCTAATGGTTGCGTTTTCACATAACCATCGTGTGAAAGTGTGACAACCACTTCTTCATCAGGGATTAAATCTTCAATCACTACTTCGTTTTCATCACAAGCGACAATATCCGTACGTCGTTTATCGCCAAATTCATCACGAATAGCGGTCAATTCATCACGAATGACTTTCATTAAGCTGAGCGGATTTTGCAAAATTTCAGTGAGTGACTTGATGAGTGTTTGCAACTCTTTATGTTCACCGGTAATTTTATCTTGCTCAAGCCCCGTTAAACGATGCAAACGCATATCTAAAATGGCCTGCGCTTGCGCCGGGGAGAGACGATAACCTTCATCGGTCAAGCCATATTCTTCAGTCACCAGGATAATCGCATCATGAATACCTGCTCGCGTCAGAATTTCAACGGTATCAGCCGATTTCCAGGCGCAATTCATCAATTGCGCTTTTGCTTCCGTCGAATCTTTCGCTTTTTTAATGAGGGTAATCATCTCATCGATATTGGACAGTGCCACCGCCAAACCTTCCAGGATATGGATACGTGCACGCGCTTTCTTAAGATCGAAAATGGTGCGACGGGTAACTACTTCACGTCGGTGACTAATAAAGGCTTGAATAAGTTGCTTGATGTTTAATATCTTGGGCTGGTTGTTCAAAAGCGCAACCATATTAATCCCGTAAACACTTTGCAATTGCGTATGAACATAGAGGTTATTCAGCGTCACCTCAGCATTTTCGCCGCGACGCAGCTCAATGACAACACGCATACCTTGTTTGTCAGACTCATCGCGGAGCGCTGAAATGCCTTCAATTTTCTTTTCTTTCACCAGTTCCGCGATACGTTCAACCAAGCGTGCTTTATTCACTTGATAAGGTAATTCGGTGACAATGATGCGTTCTTTACTGCTTTTTTCATCGGTTTCAATATGCGTTTTGGCGCGTACCACCAAGCGTCCGCGACCGGTATGATAAGCCGCACGAATGCCGCTTGTGCCACGAATAGTGGCGCCGGTTGGAAAATCGGGCCCTGGAACATGCTCCATGATTTGATCAATCGATAAGTCAGGTTCATCGATTAACGCAACACAGGCATTGATGACTTCCGTTAAATTATGCGGCGGGATATTGGTCGCCATCCCGACGGCGATACCGGATGAGCCGTTTAAAAGGAGATGCGGCACCCTTGTGGGTAAAACCGCTGGGGCCATTTCGGTTTCATCGTAGTTCGGAACAAAATCAACGGTTTCTTTTTCAATATCGGCAAGTAAGGCATGCGCAAAGCGCGACATTCGGATTTCAGTGTAACGCATGGCTGCCGCAGCATCACCATCGATAGAACCGAAATTTCCCTGTCCATCCACCAGCATATAGCGCAGGGTGAACGGTTGTGCCATACGAACAATCGTGTCGTAAACGGCAGTATCACTGTGCGGATGGTATTTACCGATCACATCACCGACGATACGGGCCGACTTTTTATAAGCCTTGTTCCACTCATTGCCAAGCTCATGCATAGCGAAGAGCACGCGACGATGAACGGGCTTTAAGCCATCTCGAACATCAGGCAAGGCTCGCCCGACAATGACACTCATTGCATAATCAAGATACGATTTTTTAAGTTCGCTCTCGACACTGACTTTTTGAACTTCTTTCGCGATTGATGAATTATCCATAATAGGCCGCATTTTAGTAAATTTTCGACCGCTGAATTATAGCATGGATATGGTCTTTTCTGCACTATTTAAGGGTGATTTTTCGAGAGTGTTTATGGAACTGTGTCATGCCAGCGTGTTTTTAGCTGGCATCCAGGCTTTTCTCAGGTTCATTCTGGATGCCAGCTAAAAACACGCTGGCATGACACAGTTTGATGAACGTTCTCGATTTTTCTGTATGTAACGTTGTCATCCCAAGGAGCGCTTTTTGTGACAAAAGCGGGATCTGCCTAGACGGCCTTCTCACGCAAAGCGCGGCGGAGGATCTTGCCGACATTGGTTTTGGGGAGTTCCTCGCAAAATTCGATTTTTCGTGGGATTTTGTAAGCGGTCAAGTGTCTTCTCGCTTCAGCAATGATCCTTTCTGGCGTGAGGTTCTCATCTTCTTTAACCACATATGCCCGCACGGCCTCGCCTGAATTTTCATCAGGGACGCCAATGACAGCGACTTCCCGGACACCGCGGATTTTGGCAATCACTTCCTCTACCTCATTGGGGTAGACATTAAAACCAGACACCAGGATCATGTCTTTTTTGCGCTCGTGCAGGGTAATGAAACCATTTTCATCAATCGATGCCATATCGCCTGTTAAAAGCCATCCATCCTCGGTAAAGACTTTTTCCGTTTCACTTGGGTTTTGCCAGTAACCGTACATGACTTGCGGGCCTTTGATCGCAAGCTCGCCTACTTCGCCGATGGGTAATTCGTTTCTATCGTCATCCAGAATACAAACATCAGTCGAAGAAACCGGCAAACCGATCGTGCCGTTATATGATTTTAAATTGGTTGGATTAATCGTGACACAAGGAGAGGTTTCAGTGAGGCCGTAAGCTTCCAATAGCGGTGCTTTGGTTACTTCTTGCCATTTGTCAGCAACGACTTTTTGTACTGCCATGCCGCCGCCTAATGACAGTCGTAATTTACTAAAATCCAAACTTTCAAAGTGAGGATCTTTGAGTAGTGCATTAAATAAAGTGTTAACGCCTGTCACCGCCGTGAATTTAAATTTTTGCATTTCTTTGATGGTGAATGGAATGTCACGCGGATTGACAATTAATACATTTAACCCGCCAATTTTTGTAAAGAAAAGGCAATTCGCTGTGAGTGAAAAAATATGATAAAGCGGCAGTGCCGTAATAATAACTTCCTGGCTATCTACCAACAGATTCTTAAACCACGCTTCTGCTTGCTGCAGGTTTGCAACCAGGTTGCGATGCGTTAGGATCGCACCTTTTGCAATGCCCGTTGTGCCGCCGGTATATTGCAAAAAGGCAATGTCACTATTCGTGAGGACAACCGGTGTAAATGGTTTGTTGCGGCCTTCTGCAAGCGCATTTTTAAACGTGATGGCGTTTGGAATATGCCAATCGGGCACTTTCTTCAACACGTATTTCAACATGAAATTGGTGATGGTGCCTCTCACCAGCGAAAGCATGTCACCACCTTTGGTGATAATAATATTTTTTAACTGCGCGACGTTGGCCGCCGCTTTTTCAACTGTGTGAGCAAAATTTTCAAGCGCTACAATGGTTGCTGCACCAGAATTAGCGAGCTGAAACGTTAATTCATCCGCCGTATAAAGCGGATTTACATTAATAACAACAAGGCCCGCGCGCAATGCGCCAAACATGGCAACGGGGTATTGCAATACATTGGGCAACATAATGGCGACACGATCGCCTTTCTTTAATTTTAAAACTTGCTGCAGAAAAGCGGCAAAATCACGCGAGTATTTATCTAGTTGGTTGTACGTAATGGTTTTGCCGAGGCTATAAAAGGCGGGAAGGTGCGCATGTTGTTGAAAGCTTTTTTCGATGATTTCAACGATAGACTGATAAGCATCAGGATTAATTTCGGCTGGTATCCCAGGGGGATAACTTTTTAACCAGATTTTTTCCACGCTTTTTGCTTCCTCTTTCCTTCAACTCGGTCACACAAGCTTTGCTGTTATTTTGATCGGGACGGCCGGATTTGAACCGGCGACCCCTTGCGCCCCATGCAAGTGCGCTACCAGGCTGCGCCACGCCCCGTTTACTAGCAAAACTACAAGGTAAAGCGGGGGTTACCCCGCTTTTAGAGATTATCTCTTTATCCAGTGTATTCAGGATAATCCTCAATCCCCGGAAAGGGATACCCTAACCGGATTGCAGATTGTGCAGAACAGTTTCGAGTTCTGCAATAATTTTTTTTACCACCGCATTGCTTTTTACTGATTGACTAATCGCTGCAGGTTTGCTTGTAAGCTGTGATCGCGCACCTTCAATCGTGAATCCATCTTCGTAGAGCAATTTTTTAATTTGTCTGACGAGCAAAATATCACGATATTGATAATAGCGTCGATTGCCGCGCCTTTTAACGGGCTTCAGTTGCGGAAATTCCTGCTCCCAATAACGCAATACATACGCTTTTACAGCGCAAAGATCACCCACTTCACTGATGGTAAAGTAGAGTTTATCCGGAATGGGCGGTAATTCGTGGGTCAAACGTTCCTTTTTATTCTTTCGCACCGGAATGTCCCTGTCGTTCTTTACCTTCATGTTTTTCAACACGGGCTTTTAACTTTTGCCCACAATGGAATGTCACCACACGACGCGCGCTCACTGGCACTTCTTCGCCGGTACGAGGGTTGCGTCCTGGACGTTCTTTTTTGTCATGAAGGGTGAAGTTACCGAAGCCGGATAATTTAACGGGATGGCCTTCAATCAATGACTCGATGATTTGTTGGTAAAATAGTTCGACTATTTCCTTTGCTTCGCGGTTCGTTAAACCAATTTCACTATCCAGGTGTTTGGCTAGATCCGCTTTTGTCAGGGTCGTCATATTAACTCCTTAGCTCTGCTCCTAGTTGATCCTTCAACGTGGTTACAACATTGTCCATTAAGCTCGCGACTTCACTATCAACTAACGTACGCGACGGATGCTGTAAAGTTAAAGCTAACGCAATACTCTTTAAACCGGCAGGGATCCCCTTGCCCTGATAGACGTCAAAGATAAAAACGTCTATCAACCAATCACCTGCACTAGTTCTTATTGTATCCTGAATACGTTGCACTGGTACAGTCTCATGTACAAGAATTGCGATATCACGCCGGATTTCCGGGAACTTGGAGATTTCCTTAAACTGGGCATACGGCGGTCCTATCAGCGCCTTAAGGTCAAGTTCGAAGATGAAAACTGGATAGTGAATATCAAGCGCCTCGCCAATGGATGGGTGTAGAGCGCCCATGAAGCCCACTGGTTGGTCTTGATGATAAATGGCGGCTACTTGCCCCGGATGCAGCGCTGGGTGCGTGCCCGGCTTAAAATGCAGCTGTTTTGCAGGTATTATCTTGCTCAAGATATTTTCTACCACGCCTTTTAAGTCAAAAAAATCGACTTTTCTATCGGGTATTCCCCACTGCTCTTCATAAGCTGCGCCTGACAGTAGACCGGCCAATTTGGGAACTTGCTGTAATTGATTAGCGCTTGGAATAAAGCAGGTACCAATCTCAAACAAGCGCACACGCGGCTGTTGTCTGCTTTTATTATAAAGCATGGTCTGAATAAGCCCTGGCCAGAGATTGGTGCGCATCGCGACCATGTCTGCGGTGATGGGATTCATCAATTCTTTGGGTGTGATAGCAGGATCTAGTAATGCCTGGAGTTTTTTATCGACAAAGCTATAAGAAACGATTTCATGCAACCCAAGGTTCGCAAGTGATTGCCGCAAGAAACGTAGATCAGCGGCTTCATCAACCATCGGTTTATCGGCGTACAAAGCGGCATTGAGTTGGTGCGGCGGGATTTTATCGTATCCGTAGACCCTTGCAATTTCTTCGATTAAATCTTCTGGCAGGGTGATATCAAAACGGTGCGAGGGAACCTCAATCATTGAGGCAGACGTTTTACCACCAATCATTGAGGCAAACGCTTTATTCGGTTTCACGGCTTGCACCGTAAAACCTAAACGATCAAGTATCGTATTTATTTCTGCTTGCGTGATGTCAACCCCTAACACATCGATCACGGTTTGTCGCTCGAGTTTAATCACCACTGGTTTTGGCAAACCATTCTGAAGCACTTCTTCCATGATGGGCCCTGCTTCACCACCTGCGATATCAAGGATAAGCGTCGTTGCAAGTTCCATCGCATCACGCTGAATAGCGTAATCAACACCGCGTTCAAAACGATACGCGGAATCGGAATTTAAATGATACTGTTGGCGCAGGGCTGCGATTGTTTCTGCGGCGAAATAGGCACTTTCAAGCAAGATGTCTGTCGTTTCTAGGGTGACGCTTGAATGAAGTCCACCCATGACACCTGCCATAGCAAGCGGTTTTTTCGCATCGGCAATCACCAGTGTGGTTTTCGTCAAGGTTTGCTTACTGCCATCAAGCAGTGTTAGCGCTTCACCCTGATTTGCAAAGCGCACGACAATTTCATTTTGTATCGTGTTTAAATCAAACGCGTGCATGGGTTGGCCTAATGCCAGCATCACGTAATTGGTGACATCGACAATGGGGTGAATCGAGCGAATGCCGCTGCGACGCAAACGTTCTTTCATCCAGATCGGTGTTTCACTATCCGCTTTGACGTGACGAATAATGCGTCCCACGTAACGCGGACAAGCCTTATCAGCGCTTAATCGAATGGGCAAAACGTCTTTGATGCTTGCTTTTTGTGTAGCGATATCTATTTTTTTAAGCGGCGTTTCAGTTAAAGCAGCGACTTCACGCGCAACGCCTTTGATGCTAAGGCAATCACCACGATTCGGTGTGATCGAAAGTTCGAAGGTAACATCATTTAATTGCAGATATTCGCGAACATTTGCACCCAGTAGAGCATCTTGCGGCAGAATGAATAAGCCTTCACTTTCTTCGGTAAGGCCTAATTCTGCCGCTGAACACAACATGCCTTGAGATAGCGCACCGCGAAGTTTAGTTTCAGTAATAGTGGTTTTATTCGGTAAAACAGCGCCAATACAAGCAACGGGGACATTGATATTGGGTCTGACATTGGCCGCACCACAAACAATGTTTAAGGGTCGCGGTTTGCCAATATCAACTTCACAAAGCGTTAAACGATCTGCTTTTGGATGTTTTTCTGTTTTCAATACTCTGCCAACAACAATCCCATTGAATTCACCTGCCACGGGCGCGATTTCTTCAACTTCAAGCCCCGCCATCGTTAAGAGATGCCCTAATTGTGCTGAGTCAGCGTTGGGATTGACCCATTCACGCAGCCATGCTTCACTGAATTTCATGGTTAAAACTGCCTTAAAAAGCGTAAGTCATTTTCAAATAATGCGCGTAAATCCGAAATGCTGTATTTAAGCAATGCTAATCGATCAACACCCACACCGCAGGCAAATCCTCGGTATTTTTTGCTATCAATGCCAGCACCATTTAAGACATTCGGATGCACCATGCCGCAACCCAAGATTTCAAGCCAACCGGTATTTTTACAAATTCGGCAGCCGGATCCTTTGCAATTTAGACATCCCATATCGACTTCGGCGGAAGGTTCGGTGAAAGGAAAATACGAAGGCCTGAAACGGATAGGCGTATCCGGTGAGAAAAATTCATGTAAAAAATGCGTCATTAAACTTTTTAAATCAGCAAATGACACGTTTTTATCAATCATCAAACATTCCATTTGATGAAACATGGGGGTATGCGTTATATCAAAATCTCGACGGTAAACACGACCCAGGGCCACGATGCGCAACGGCGGCGTCATTTTTTCCATGGCGCGGATTTGTACCGGCGACATATGGGTCCTAAGGAGTAAGCCATCGGAAAAATAAAATGTATCTTGCATGGCACGCGCAGGATGGTGTTTTGGAATATTGAGGGATTCGAAATTATATTTATCTTCCTCAATCTCAGGGCCTTCCAGAAAAGTAAATCCCATGCGGCCAAAAATGCGCCTTAAATCATCGCTTGCCTGCATGATGGGGTGAAGACTGCCGTTTGCAAGCGTCCGGCCTGGTAAGGTGACATCAATCGCTTCAGCAGCGAGTTGGTTTTCAATAGCAATTTTTTTAAAGGCATTACTGCGCTTTTCGAGTAGGGCTGAGACCGCTTCTTTCGCAGCATTAATTTTTTGACCTGCGGCCGGTCTTTCTTCAGGCGGTAATTGACCCAGTGTTTTTAAATAATCAGTCAGCTCGCCTTTTTTGCCTAGGTAATGGACTCGAATATGGTCTAGTGACTTAAGATCTTCCGCGGAATGGATGGCAGATTCTGCTTGCTTTATAATCTCTTCTAAACCCTGCATGCAAAGTCCCTATAAAG
>MGYG01000028.1 GCA_001801635.1 Gammaproteobacteria bacterium RIFCSPHIGHO2_12_FULL_43_28 | reverse complement strand
TTAACGATTTTTACTGGCATTGTTAATATTACCATTATTATTACTATATTATACTTGCTAGGACACCAAATCGATTTATCGGTGTTCGTGTTGAATATCGCGACCATGCTAGGGCTTGGCTTGAGCCTGGATTATACGTTGTTAATTACGTATCGCTTTCGAGAAGAATATGCAAGATGTGGGGACAGTCAAAAAACCATTCTCGTCACACTCGGGACGGCGGGCAAATCAGTTTTCTTTAGCGGCTTGATTGTGTTGATTAGCATCGCATCATTAATCATTTTTCCCATTAATATTCTATATTCAATTGGTGTGGGCGGCATTGTTGTCGTTGTTGTAACGATTCTCTCCTCTGTGACATTTTTGCCCGCCATGCTTTGTTTTTTCCAAAAATATGTGACGAGAACGAACCCTAAATTGAAGCATATATCATCGGAAGATATTCACAAGCATCGCTGGTACCGATTTGCTATGTTAGTAATGAGATACCCGTTTACGTTTATGATTCCGACTATTATAATTTTATTATTCTTAGGATATCCATTTTTAAATGTTAAAATGAATAGTTCTGATGCGAAAATACTACCAACATGGACCGAAAGCCGCCAAGTATTGGATCAGTTTAATAAAAATTTCAATGAAAATGAATTAGCCCCGATCAATATTGTATTGACCGCCAAAAACAACTCTATGTTAACTAAAGGAAATATCGCAGCACTGTATAATTACACTGAGCGCTTAAAAAAAGATTCGCGAGTGAATCGTGTTGTTAGCATTGTCACACTTAAACCCGGCTTAACCAAGCAACAGTATCAACAACTATATGGTGCTTCCAAATTACCGTTTGATGATTATCAAAATCAATTATTCAAAAGTATAGCTAAGGGAAAATATACGCTCATCAGTGTCATTAGTAAGTATTCAAAGGATGATAAACGTAATTTTGAATTGGTGAATACGATTCGTCAGCAAAAAGTTGGTAATGGTATTACTAAAGTCGTTGGAGGACAATCAGCCGAAATTATTGACACCATGGATATTGTGTATAATTTATTTATTAAGATTGTGATTTTCATTAGCCTATTTACTTACTTGGTGCTCTTCTTTCTTCTGCGCTCACTCATTTTGCCATTGAAGGCAATTATAATGAATTTCTTAAGCTTAAGTGTGTGCTATGGAATGTTGGTATTCATTTTTCAGGAAGGCCACTTCGCGAAACTCTTGCATTTTCAAGCATTGGGTTTTACAGATATAAATTTGCCAATATTAATCTTCTTCGTCTTGTTTGGCCTATCTATGGATTATGAAGTCTTTTTATTAACGCGCATTAAAGAATTTTATGAAAGAACTGGAGATAACCGGCGAAGTGTGGCGTTAGGATTAGAACGGAGTGCAAGAATTATTACAAGTGCTGCTTTGATTATGATCCTGGTGACAGGTGCATTTGTGACAGCGGACATTGTTTTTATTAAGGCATTTGGTTTAGGTGCGGCGCTCGCCATTGCGATTGATGCTTCTTTAATTCGGTTAATGCTTGTTCCCGCGACGATGCGATTGCTTGGTGATTGGAACTGGTATCTGCCGAAATGGTTAGACCGTATTATGCCAGATTTGCATTTTGATAAAGAAGATACGGGGTCAAGTCTTGACAATTGACATAACAAAACCAATAAGCAAAAGTTGAAGTGTATAGGAAATTACAATAGATATGTCAATTGTCAAGACTTGACCCTGAACCTTAAGGGATATGTACAGATAAAAGGCTCGAGTCTTGACTTTTGACATATAGCAGTTGACTAATAATAACCGTAAAAGTTTAATGTCACGTCGAGAGCCGACTCCGTGTCTTAATATCCGGGTGAGGCAATAATTGTAGTTATAAACTGAAACTTAAGGTATGAACAACTGATGAAACATTGGATGATTTATGGTGCAAATGGCTATACGGGTGAGTTGATTGCAAGAGAAGCGAAAGTTAGAGGGCTTCATCCAATCATTGCTGGGCGTAATAAAGCTAGTATTGAATCATTAGCAGGCGAGCTTGGCTTTGTCAGTCGTGTTTTTAATTTGGATAATCAAAAAGATTTAGTGAAACAACTTGTTGATGTCGATTTAGTGCTAAATTGCGCAGGCCCATTTTCATCGACCGCTAAATCAATGATAACTGCCTGCATTCAATCAGGCGCTCACTATGTAGATATTACCGGTGAAATAAATGTTTTTGAGTATGCTCATAGCCATGACGCGCAAGCGGCAGCTTCACGTATCGTACTTTGTCCTGGGGTTGGATTTGATGTCATCCCAACCGATTGTATCGCAGCTAAATTAAAGCAAGCACTGCCTGATGCGATATATTTAGCACTTGGGTTTGATTCGAATTCAAGTTTATCTGCAGGAACGGCAAAAACAGCGGTAGAAGGTTTAGCGAATGGTGGGAAAGTGCGAATTAATGGTCGAATCAAAACGGTTCCGTTCGCTTGGAAAACACGCCGCATCGATTTTGGCGGTGGTGAAAAGCTCGCAACGACATTCCCCTGGGGTGATGTGAGTACTGCCTATTACACAACAAATATACCAAACATTGAAGTGTATGTGCCTGCGTCTAAAAAGCGATTATCGATGTTAAAGAAATTGAATTACATACGCTGGTTATTGGGATTTGGCATGGTGCAGCGCTTTCTCAAAAAGAAAGCCGGGGAACAAAGAGGCCCGAATGCCGAGCAATTAAAACAACTCGTGACGTATCTCTGGGGTGAAGCAAAAAATGCGAAAGGGGAGAGTAAGGTGATGCGTATGATTATAGCGAATGGTTATGCATTGACGGTGACAGGCAGCCTGGCGGTCGTTGATTACTTGCTGCAAAATGATGTCAACGGCGGTTACGTTACACCTTCACAGCTGATGGGCGCTGATTTTATTAATCGATTGCCGGGAACGAGGTAAAATAAATCATTTATGCAGCAAGATGACGCTTTTAATTTATTGAAGATGGGAAAAAATATTTTTCTCACCGGTGCAGCGGGTGCTGGTAAAACGTATTTGTTAAACAAATATATAAATTATCTTAAAGATAATAATGTCGGTGTTGCAGTCACAGCATCTACAGGTATTGCGGCAACCCATTTGCAGGGCACAACGATACATTCCTGGTCTGGCATAGGCGTGAAGGATACTATCACGACGAAAGATTTGGAAAAATTACTGACAACAAATCGTATAAAGCGCAATTACAAAAAAACCAGGGTGCTGATCATTGACGAAATATCCATGCTGCATAAGCACCAGCTGGATATGGTGGATTCTATTGCTCGTTATCTCCTTGGTCGCGACAAGGCGTTTGGCGGTATTCAAGTGGTTGTATGCGGTGATTTTTTTCAGTTGCCGCCGGTAAGCTCAGGCTCGTTGACTAAGGAAAAACAGTTTGCTTTTGAAGCTTTCGCCTGGAAAGAGGGGGACTTCCATGTTTGCTACCTGCATGAACAACATCGTCAAGGCGATGATCCATTGCTTTCCGTGTTAAATGATATTCGTAGCGGTACGGCGGGAGAGCATACGAAAGTCCCTTTACGTACCCGTTACAAAAAAGAGCCACAGGGTGCTACAAAGGCAACAAGATTATATTCACGCAATATCAATGTAGACACCATTAATGAGCAGGAACTTGCAAATATTCCAGGACAGGAAAAAATATTTACTATGGCAACAGAGGGTTTCAGTGCGTTGGTAGGGGGACTAAAAAAAAGTTGTCTTGCCCTGGAACAATTAAAACTAAAAATTGGTGCTGAAGTGATGTTTATTAAAAATGATATTTCAGCTAGGTATGTTAATGGTAGTCGTGGTCTCGTTGTCGCTTTTGATAAAAGTGAAGGTTGGCCTGTTGTTAAAACTTACGATAATGAAATTATTATCGCATGCCCAGAAGAATGGAAATATGAAGATAACGGAGTCGTGCGTGCGACCATCACCCAAGTTCCACTTCGTCTTGCCTGGGCGATTACCATTCATAAAAGTCAGGGCATGACGCTAGATACAGCAGAAATAGATTTAGGCGATGCGTTCGAGCCCGGCATGGGATATGTTGCATTATCAAGAGTGCGCAGTTTAAGTGGTTTAAAGCTAATGAATCTGAATGAAATGGCATTAAAAGTGCATCCTAAAATTCTGCAGCATGATCAGGTTTTCAAGGATAGTTCAGTTGCTATTCTTGAGTATCTACAAACGTTATCTGCAAATGAAATCGCAGAATGCCATAGAAAAACGCTAATCGAACGTTTTTGCGGCGGCAAGAGCAAAGCAATCGGTAAGGAAAAAACCAGCAAAAGAAAAAAAGCCGCAATTCCTACTCACCTTACAACATTAGAAATGCTAAAGGAAAATTTAACAGTTGAGTCAATCGCTGCAAAACGCGGGCTATCAATGGGAACTATCATAAGCCATATAGAAAAGCTAAAAGATTTAAAACAGATTGATAGCGCTCTGATGGAAAATTTAAAAGAGGCGCTCCCGAAAAATGACTTCGATGTTATTTTTGCAGAATTTAAACAATCTGAAGATGGAAAGCTAAAACCCATTTACGATAAATTTGAGGGAAAATATGCTTATACTTCTATTCAGCTGGTGAGATTATTTGTGTCGTGACAGATAAGCATCTACGTTTTTTATGTCGCGAAAAACGTCAACCTCGCCGTTTTATGAACTGGGATCCTGCTAGTCTGCGATGTTTTTGATTTCACTTGTCTCAGCTAATTTCTTTATCGTGTCATCCAGTAAATGTGAGCTGTCAAATTCTAATGCCACCTCACTAATAGCAGTGCCAAGATCATTGTAAAATTGATCAGAGCCAGTTAATCGTTCCCAGAATTCTTTACCTGCATATACAGGATAATGATGCTTTTTTTCTATGTTTTTATAATTAGCGCTTAAATCTGACCGCTCACCATATAATACGCCGACAATCATTTGGTTTATATCAAGTGGCAAGTGATTTTTCTGGGCCAATCTTTTTATCGATGCAAAGTGTTGGTTGATGGTTTCAACATCATCTTTATTGATAGTGGTCGGTCCAAGTTTTAACTGACAGTATTTCTTTTTGCCATCAATTTGATCAACAAATTCTATGTCTATGCCTGATGTTGTGCTTCCTCCGATAGAGCTACGTATTTCACCTAGGAATTTTTGTGCATTTTCACCAAACGATGTAGTAATTGAGGTTCCTAATGCGCGTGGTAGAATTAGTGCCTTTGCTATGGATAAAGCGTCAGTTTTGCCTGTCAGAAAGCGTGCTAGATATTTTACCAAAAAAGGATTGATTTTTAATTCTTTCGGATCTGAGCATTTTACTGTATTTTGTATATGATTCGGTGCAATTACTTCTCTAAACCAATTCTTTGCAGCTTCTAAGATTCTTTCTTTTTTAAATTCTTCGATCATTATCTGGTATCCATCATCCAAGCAATTCAGCAGGCATTATCAACGTAATAGTTGACAAAGAAAAGATTATAAATCAAATTAAGGTAACCATGACCAACGTTAACTAAGGCCAGCTATGAAAGAATTTTATTCATTAACTGAAGTTGCAGATATGCTTTCGGTCTCTAAGGAAACGCTGCGTCGATGGGACAAAAATGGGTCACTTAAACCCGTACGTCATCCTATAAACAATTATCGCGTTTATCCCTCATCCGCACTGAAGAAATTTGAACAACTTGGCTTTTTATTTAATAAGCAGAAAGCCAGGCGACCAAAACCAGTAAAAAGATTTACAGCGATTGAGCTATTTTCTGGCGGGGGTGGTATGGCCCTTGGCCTGGAAAAATCCGGGTTAGATTGCGTATTACTGAATGATAATGATCGCAGTGCTTGCCAGACATTGAAGAAGAATCGTCCAAATTGGAACATAATACACGGGGATGTGGCCGAGATAGATTTTTCATCTTACAAGGGCAAAGTTGATGTGGTTGCAGGTGGATTTCCATGCCAAGCATTCAGCTATGCAGGCAAAAAACTAGGATTTAAGGATGCAAGAGGGACACTGTTTTATGAGTTTGCGCGTGCAGTGAATGAAATTCGGCCATTAATTTGTATTGGAGAGAATGTCAGGGGATTGCTCAATCATGCCAATGGTAAGACACTTGAAGGCATGATCTCAGTATTAAATGAGCTTGGTTATGATGTATTACCGCCTCAGGTGTTAAAGGCGATTTTTTATCGTGTTCCACAGAAACGAGAAAGGTTATTAATTGTTGGCCTCAGGAGAGGAAGGAAACTGAGCTTTGAATATCCAACACCGCATGGCCAGACTTTTTCACTGAAGGACGCGTTGAAAAAAGGGCCGCTATTCGATACAGAGGTACCTAAATCAGCAGGACAAACTTATTCACCGCGTAAAAAAGCAATTATGAAGCATGTGCCACCAGGCGGTTATTGGCGTGACCTGTCAATTTCGCTTCAGAAAGAATATATGCAAAAAAGTTTTTATCTTGGTGGCGGCAAAACTGGTATGGCTAGAAGAATGCATTGGGACGAGCCTTGTTTGACGCTTACTTGTAATCCGGCGCAGAAGCAAACAGAAAGGTGTCATCCAGTTGAGACTCGACCGCTGACAGTGCGTGAATACGCTCGCATTCAGACTTTCCCCGATGATTGGGAATTTGTTGGTTCGCTTTCTTCGCAATATAAGCAAATTGGTAATGCGGTCCCGGTAAATTTGGCTATTGAGATCGGCTATTCGGTTGTTGATTGTCTAAATGAATATTATTCTCGGCATGATGCGAGGTCTTTAAAAAGACAAAAGCGCAAGATTGCTGAGCCTGCTTGATTATACGGTGATGTGATGGAAAAAATACTTCGAGAAAAGCTGGTGAATGGTCAATTTTCAAATGTTCCGGCTTTACGGTCGAAAATGATGAGAGCGATAAAAGGCGCGAATACTAAAAGTACTGAGCAAAAATTTCAAAAGGCGCTTATTGATGCTGGAATAACCTATTTTCAAGTTAACGCAAAATTGATTGGTAATCCTGATATATTTTTTCCTTTTTATCATGTGGTTGTTTTTCTAGATGGCTGTTTTTGGCATGGATGCCCTAAGTGCGGCCATGTTCCTAAGTCGAACACATCATATTGGCGCACTAAGATTGAGAGAAATAAAGAGAGAGATATTCAAAAGCGATTAATTTTACACGAACAAGGCTATGAAATTGTCGAGTACTGGGAGCATGAGTTGAAAGAAGATTTGTCGAGATGCGTTAAGTTATTAGCAAATATTATTGAAGATAATTTGATACGGATTTCTTCCTATGCAGTTTGATTTGCTTCTTACATCTGTCAGGAAATAGATTCTCGTTAAAAGAATTGAAGTGGCCAATTCCAAACAAAAATCAAATCAGTTCTACGGAATTTATTCCTCGCATTCCTGCGCCTTACCCTCGTTGTACTCAGGTCCGGCTATGCTGCGTATTCCCGCAGGTTTTACGCAATAAAAAAGGCAGCCATTTGGCTGCCTTTTTTATTAATCTGGGCGGCGCCTTCACATTGGTTAAGTAACTGATTGAATAATAAAAAAGTATCAAATGTGGTTTTGAAATATACCCCCAAAAATACCACCATAAGACCTACCTAGTAGAGGCGACTTTCTTTATTTGATTATTTTTAAATCACTTACTTGTGACATTCTTGCGACAAATCTTACGACATAGTTACGACATATCTTGTGACATTCTATATAATTTGTCACAAACTATGTTATACTTTGTGACATATAGAGGTGTTAATATTATGAAAGAAATAGAATTAGTTCATAATCAAGTGAATAGAATTCCAAGAGGTAAGCCGTTTGCCATGAAATCTATTGGGAAAGAGGCATCTTATGCTAATGTCCGTCAGGTATTATCGCGTCTAGTAAAATCAGGGGAGGTTATGCGTGCAGCACGTGGTATATATGTGCGACCTAAAGAGGTTCCATATTTAGGTAAAGTGTTACCTGGGTCTGAGGAGATAGTTAAAGCCATCTCAAAACAGACAGGTGAGATCATTGCTCCCCATGGAGCCGAGGCTGTTAGAATGTTGCAATTGAGTACCCAGGTTCCTATGCGGCCTATTTTCTACACTAGTGGTAATACACGAAGTATAAAAATAGGTAAGCAAGAAATCATGCTAAAACACATATCGCCAAGTAAATTGGTAAAGCCAGGAACTATTATATGTTTAGTCATTTCAGCTTTATGGTATATGGGAAGGAAGCATGTGAATGCGGAAGTAATTAAAAAGATCAAGCAACGCTTAAATCCACAGCAATTTGCGGAACTACTTAAGCATACCCAGCAAATGCCTGCCTGGATGGTTGAAGCAATTAATCATTACCAAAGAGAGAATGAAAATGTCTGACAATTTTTTTGATCTATCTAACAATATTCAGCGCGAGATTTTGATTGGTGCTGAATCACAGCTAAATGTTAAGCCATATATTTTAGAAAAAGACATTTGGATTTGTTGGATACTACAAGAATTATTCACTCTCCCAATACAAATGGCGTTTAAGGGCGGCACATCACTCTCTAAAGCCTATGGATTGATTAATCGCTTTTCTGAAGACGTAGATATCACAATAGATTACCGTCATTTTTCACCAACGACAGACTTAACTCAGTCAATTAGTCGAAGTGCTCTTGATAAGTTAAGCGATCATTT
>MGYG01000027.1 GCA_001801635.1 Gammaproteobacteria bacterium RIFCSPHIGHO2_12_FULL_43_28 | reverse complement strand
ACAATATTTGAAATTAGAAGATTTAAGAGCGCAAGCTTCTTTTGATCCTTATGTCTTCCAACGCAATGCTTATCTACAACGTCGTAATGGCATGATTGCCAAAATTACAGGCCATCCTCTCAAAAATGATTTTGAAGATGAGCTCGATGACGAAGATGAAAATACAAACTCAAAAGAAACCACAAAAACGACACCCAAAAAATACAGTTAATTTTTAAAATTTATTTAAAAGGTAATAATCCATGAAAAATTCTATTACTCAAGGAAAGAATGAATCTCATCTAGCCAAAGGGTCCAATCAGCAGGATCAACAAGAAGAGATATTAGTACTACGACCCTCAAAACAAGATCTTCTACAATTACAATCAAAAATAGGGAGTCTACGAAAAACAGAAACAAGAAGAGCAAGACAAGAAAAAAGACAACTTAAAATAAATCAAGAAAAAATCAAAGAAACAGATCAAAAAATTCATAGCCTTATCGAAAAACAATCTTTTTCTCCAGAAATTGAATTATCAACTGAAGACTTAGCCCCGTTAGAGAATTTAGAAAATATTTTAACGAACCTAAAGCGTAAGTTAAATTATTATACGCACCTAAGAAAAAGATCAGAGGAAGCTTTCGCATCTCTTCCTATTATAAACATAGGAGAACTTCCGACTGAATTACAATCAATTAAAAAAGATATAACAGAAAAAACCCTATATTATTATAGGGAAAAAATTGAGGTAGAAAAAATAAAACTACAAAGAACAAAAGTCAGGTATGAGCACTACAAACATCTAAAAGAAAATTTAAAAATTATCATGAATTTATTTTATGATCATCAGAAATCATTCTTCGAGAAATTTCAAGCATTTGAAATAACAATAAAAAACATTCAAAAAACCCTTATTAAAATGGGTTACGCAGTAACACAAGAAAAAAACAGGCTAGAACAAGCGTTAGGAGAACGGCAACAACAAGCATTGGAACCTATCTCTCTACCACAACAAACGAAAAAAGACTTTTTCGCGAAAACATACTCAACTGTCTTAGGAAGATTAGAACCCCTTCCTGAAAAGAAAAAAAGAGAGTTTACCGTAGTAGAAAACAATAACGAACAAGATTCATCTTCATGTTCACCAGCACCTCCCCAAAATAAAAAAATAAAACCTTCTGCCCCTCGCCTATGCCCATCATCCCTGAATATGCAAAAAGCTTACGTCTTCAGGTACGCCACACCCAACGCACTTTAATATGCGAACTTCATGCATTTTCTCAAGCACAGGCAGCGTGAGATGATAACGCGAGATAAGTTGTAATGTTTCATATTGCACTATTTGAGCCTGAAATTCCTCCCAACACAGGGAATATCATTCGTTTGTGCGCCAATACAGGCGCACAACTCCATTTAATTGAACCTTTGGGTTTTCGACCTGACGATACAAAATTACGTCGTGCCGGTTTAGATTATCATGAATTTGCAACGATAAAATTCCACGCCCATTTTGAGGCTTTCAGAAATGAAATTAAAAAAAAACGATTATTTGGAATCTCAACCAAAGGGGAAAAATACTATTCTGACGTGGATTTTAAAGATGAAGATGTTTTTTTATTTGGTCCTGAAACCCGGGGATTACCTACTCCCCTACTAAAACAATTTCCTGAAGAACAAATTTTACGTTTGCCTATGCTTCCTCACAGCCGAAGCTTGAATCTATCCAACGCAGTCGCTGTGATCGTGTATGAAGCATGGCGTCAGCTAGATTTTAAATAATGTCTCGTTTTCTCCTGTAATTTCGCTACGCTCCATTACAGGCTACATTTCGGTTCGCTGCGTTACAGGCCATTTCACCACAAAGATTTTATCGCAAGCGCGGCAGATTTCTGTTGAATAAGAACTTCATGCATTTTTTCAAGCACAGGCAGCGTGAGACGATAACGCGAGATAAGTTGATATAAACTTTTTGTATTATGATACCCTTCTACCAGTAGTCCCACTGTCTTCAACGCTTCTTCTACCGTTTGTCCTTGACCTAGCGCCAAACCAAAACGACGATTGCGCGATTGATTGTCCGTACACGTTAAAATGAGATCTCCTATCCCCGCGACACTTAAGAATGTATCTCGCTTGGCACCCATCGCTTCGCCTAGACAAATCATTTCATTCAATCCACGTGTGATGAGCGCACAACGAGTGTTGGCACCATACCCCAAGCCATCACTCATGCCTATCGCAATCGCAAGGACGTTCTTCACTACTCCCGCAATTTGAGCCCCTATCATGTCCTGACTAATATCTACATGAAAATAATTATTTTTTAATTTGTCACGCCAGAACATCGCAGATACAATATCTGTGCTGGCTGCCAATAAACTCGTGGGCAGTTGTTCTGCTACCTCTTTAGCAAACGTGGGACCTGTCAATACAGTACACGGCGCTCCTTTTCCAAAAACTTCATGAAATATGTCATGCGCTAAACTAGCAGGGGGAATCAAACCTTTTGTGGCCCACGCTATCGGCACGGGTTTATCACTTATCTTTTTTAAATTGATTAACGTGTTTTGAAATACGTGACTCGGCACAACAATTAAAATCGCTTGCGCTTCTTTAACTGCAAGCGATAAATCACAAAAAGGAATTAAATTTTCAGGTAAGCACTGAGAAGGTAAATAATCTGAGATACGCGTTTCTTTTAATTTTTTATAATGCGTGGGATCAAACTCCCACAAATGCACCGTATGATGATTGTGTGCTAATACTGATGCAAGCGCCGTCCCCCAAGCCCCCGCACCTAATACCACAATCGTCTTGGCTTCCTGCTTTTCCATGCTTATCCTCTTAAAGAGCAAAAAATTGCTTTTTTCGTCATGACTTTATTGCACTTATTTTTTAAATACTTACTCCCTGTAACTTCGCTGCGCTCGTTACAGGCTACATTTCTAATTTTTAGCGGTATCGACAGACGCGCCAGCAGTCTCTTGCTCTTGAGTTTGATTATAAACGTCAAGATCTAATTCTCGTTCCTGTTTTGCAATCACCGTCGCAGCAAATAAATCTCCAATCACATTCGTGGTGGTTTGAGCCATGTCATTAAGACGATCAACACCCGCAATCAAAGGAATGGCACCTAAAGGTAAACTCACTGAACTCATCACAGCACTCATGACTATAATACCCGTGCCAGGAATACCACCCGCCCCCATGCTCGTCAGAATAATACTAAATATGATCGTTAGATATTGCACTAAACCTAACTCTATACCATACATATTCGCAGCAAATACCGTGGCAACACCTAAATAAATAGATAAACCATTTAAATTTAATGTCGTTCCTAAAGGCAGTAAAAACCGGCCAATACTCGGAGAAATCCCTAAGTTTTCTTCTGCGGTTTTCATCGTGACAGGTAAAGTGGCCGCACTGCTGGAACTGGTGAAAGCAAGCATCATGGGGTGCATGATGCCTTTGTAAAATTTGATAGGATTTAATTTGGCAACATATGCTAAAAAAGAAGAATAAAATAAAAGGCAATGTAAAAAACAAGCAAGATATACCGTTAACACAAGTTTAAATAACGGAATTAAAGCGCTCAAACCAAATTCACCTGAAACCCACGCCATTAAAGCAAAAATACCTAAGGGCGCAAAACTCATGACGAGGCTTGTTAGCTTAAACACAACTAATGAAAATGCTTTGAAAAACTTTACAATAGGTTCTGCTGCTTCTCCCGTTAAATTAATCGAAATTCCAAGCAATAAGGCAAAAACCAAAATCTGAATAATATTGCCATGCGCAAAAGCACTCACAGGATTAGAGGGGACAATATTAACGAGCGTTTCAATAAGCGTCGGTGCCTGTTGCAGACTGGCAGGTAAGGCTTCTTCTAATTTTGGATGAAAATTTTTTCCTGGCGATAAGGCAGTTGCAAGCGACAATCCTATTACCGCTGCAGAAGCCATGCTCACGGTGTATAACAAAATAGTTTTTAAACCTAAACGCCGCATGCGTTGCGGATCATTAATCGATAAAATTGCACAGACAATCGCAGTAAATACAACAGGCACTACCATCATCGTGATGGCGTTTATAAAGAGTGAGCCAATGGGTTTGAGGTAAATCGCATGAGGACCCAGCAGTAAACCCGTCGCGATCCCTCCCAATAATGCAACAAGAATTTTTTGCCACGAATGAAGATGATGCCAAGCAGAAAAAATAAATTTTATCCCACTCATTCGTTAACCTTCCCTAATATGACTAAATTCTTAGGTTCTTTAAAATTATTTATATTTTCTTTTACATTCACCACTTCGCTTTGTATTTCTCCGTTAAATTTCGCTAAATCTAATTCATTTTCGGATTTGGCAATCATGGTCGCCGTAAATAAATCTCCTGTTACATTCGTGGTGGTTTGAATCATGTCGTTGATACGATCAATACCTGCAAGCAGAGGGATCGTTCCCAAAGGAATACCAATCGATGTCAATACGGCACTCAAGGCAATGATGCCTGTCCCCGGCACACCCCCCACGCCCATACCACACAACAAGATAGTAAAAAGTAAAGTGATATATTGTGGCAACCCTAAATGAATGTGATAGATGTTAGCGCTGAACACAGCAGCAATACCCAGGAAAAGCGATAAGCCATTCATATTCAATGACATACCTAAAGGCAAAAGAAATCGTCCTAAGTCAGGTGAAATACCTAAATTTTCTTCGGCTGTTTTTAAGGTGACAGGCAAAGTCACCGCACTGCTCGCACTTGAAAAAGCAAGCATGATGGGATTGGTGATCTGTTTGAAAAATCTCAATGGACTTAAACCCGCGCCGTATTTAAGCATAGGGCTATAAAAGAGTATCCAATATAAAATACAACCTAAATAAATCGATATCACTACTTTTAATAATGGTAATAAAGCCACAATACCAAACTCACCTGCCACCCATGCCATTAATGCAAAAATTCCAATGGGCGCAAAACTCATGACAATCTGTGTGAGTTTCATCACAATACGCGCAAAAGATCGAATAAATTTAGCAACAGGCTCTGCAGCTTCTCCCGTTAGATTGATCGCAAGTCCTAACAATACTGCAAATACTAAAATTTGAAGTATATTTCCATGCGCAAATGCATTGACTGGATTGGAGGGGATAATGTTTACTAGGATATCTATAAAAGCAGGCGTTTGAAGAACAGAGGGAAGACTGGTTTCATCTAAATTTAATTGAATGTTTTCACCTGCCCCTAAGGTTAATGCAACCAAGATACCCAATAAGGCCGCCATTAACATACTGCAAATATATAAGGTCAAAGTTTTTAAACCTAAACGACGTATACGTTTCGGATCATTAATCGACATAACAGCAGAAACAATCGCCGTGAATACTACGGGCGTCACCATCATGTTGATGCCATTAATGAAAATAGAACCTATCGGCTTTAAATAGATAGCATGCGGCCCTATTAAAAGACCGGTAGTAATACCCGCTACTAATGCTAATAAAACTTTTTGCCACGATTTTAGTTGCTCCCACGTGGCAAAAACCTTTTTCATTGTCTCTGCTATTATCACGACGTCCCTCTTTGTTTAGTTTACAAAAATTAATAACCCATTATTCAGTGATATTTTTTTGGCTCATGTCACATGATAAAGTAATCTTAGGGTTCTCTGTCAAGAAAAACACAAAATTTCTATTAAAAATAATATTTCCCTAAGTTAAAAACTTTCTTAAAAATAATATTCCCTTAATAAAGGTAGCCTGTAATGAGCACAGCGAATTACAGGAATAAATGTAGAAATAAGCTAGGAAATACCCATCCCATGCTTAGCAATACGATGTTTTAAAGGGGGAAAATATTCGATTAAAGCGCTCACCCCATTTCGAGCCAGCTTCATTGGCCAATACGTTTGAGAAAAAAGACTCACTAAACAATGCGTAAACCTTTGCGTCTTCTCTTGATTAGCTTCACGACCCGCAGAATAACGTGCTATTAAATCATTTTCATAGCGTTTCTTATTCAAACCCAAACTGTCACTGATCACTTCCGATAAAAATGTAACATCTCGTAGCCCTAAATTAAATCCTTGTGCCGCAATAGGATGTAATGTGTGAGCCGCATTGCCGACTAGGATCCAAGCTTTGCCTCCTTGCAAACAGGCAGAAGAAGATTTTAAAGGATAGGTGATACGTTGTGTTACTCCTCTGAATTTCCCTAGACGATAACCAAATTGTTTTTGTAATCTTTGTAAAAATAATTCATCTGAGAGAGATAAAATCTCAGCAGCTAAAACAGAAGGTGCACTCCAAACTAAACCACTCTGCAAACCAGACAAAGGTAAAAACGCAATAGAACCTTCAGATGTAAAACGCTCATAAGAAATAAAGTCATGCGCTCGATTTAAATCAATCTTAGAAACAATCGCTGTTTGTTCATAATCAAATTCTTTTGTTTTTACTTTTTTTAATTTTCTAATAATGGAATGTGTCCCATCTGCGCCTACAAGCAAATCAGTTTTTAATATTTTATATTCTCCCTGATGCTCAATTGTAATTTGATGCCCTCCCTCTGATTCAATCAGTGAGACAATTTGACTGTCATAAAAAAAAGTAAGCGAAGAATTTGTTTTTAATGATGTCTCTAATCCACGCTGAAGCACGCCTCCTTCAATAACATAACCTAACGCAGGCACACCCTCTTCTACTGAAGATACATGCGTCATACCAAAGTGACCTGCGTCTGAGACTTGAATCGTGTGAATCGGTAGGGCATGATTTTTTATAAAATCACCCAGACCTAAACGATCTAAAATAAGATAACTGCCGTAAGATAAAACGATAGAACGAAAATCAGATGTATTTGAAAATTCAGGCAAACGATCTAAGATCGCAATATTTAAAGGTAAATCACGAAGTAATAAAGCAAGCGCGGTACCTACAAACCCTCGGCCAACAATTACTATATCAAAAGAAAAATTATTCACGACATTAATGCTTCAATATCTTTAACTGCCCTTGGCAGACGTTCTGTTAATACTTTACAACCTTCTTCTGTTACAAGCACATCATCTTCTATTCTCACTCCGATGCCACGCCATTTTTCTTCAACGTCTTGATTATTTTCTGAAATATATAATCCTGGCTCCACAGTCAAAACCATATTAGGACGTAACTTCCGCCATTCATCATGAATTTTATAACGACCGACATCGTGCGTGTCCAAACCTAACCAATGCCCTGCACTGTGCATATAAAAAGGAAGATGCGCTTTTTTATCAATTAATTCTGCTTTCTTTCCTTTTAATAAACCTAAATCAATTAAACCCAAGGTAAGAATATCAACAACCTTTTTTTGCATTTCATCCCAGGCTAATCCCGGCCTTATCATTTTAATCACAGCTGTTTGTGCATCTAACACTAATTCGTAAATTGCTTTTTGCTCAAAACTAAATTTTCCACTCACCGGCAAAGTGCGCGTTACATCAGAAGCATAATTTTGATATTCTGCACCCACATCAATTAAGACTAAATCT
>MGYG01000026.1 GCA_001801635.1 Gammaproteobacteria bacterium RIFCSPHIGHO2_12_FULL_43_28 | reverse complement strand
ATCGCAAACTTGGCAAACAAGCGCCGCAATCCTGGCGTAATCTTTTTTATAATCTGATTGGCTGGCAGCCCGATACCTCCTTAGGTAAAAAGATTGTTAATGCAATTTCGATACCAATGGTAATGCTCTGGCACGTATTTATTATGTTGCCAAGTCTCGCGAAAAACATCATCAAACTCGCGACCGAATTATTACCCGCGCTTATAAAGTTTGGCTTAGCAGTTGCTTCTGATAAGCTAAAGCAACAAGCGGAGCGTGTAGCACAACCAGTAAAATCGCTTGCTTTATTAGGTTTATACACTGTTAATCTTCTTTATTATGCAACAAGCTTTATTTATTTTGTTGGTCGTGCGACAACATCCCCGTTAAACGGCGCGCGTTGTGCATTTAGAGATGGGCGTCAATTTGGTAGATCACTTGCACCGCAAGGCAGCAAAACAAGTAAAGTATTAGGTTGGCTGTTTGGTATTGCTTTATCGAGCTTGAGCAGCGCTGCAACCACTATTGTTTATGCCTTGACGTTTCCTGTTGCGATTAAAGCAATGGCTATTTACATGGTACCAACCATCGTCACCACATTGCCATCTGTGATGACAACACACTTGGCACCCGCTGCTAAAGTTATTTTGCAATTAGCAACAAAGCCGCTTGATGTACTTGGAAAGGTAGTGGGCAATAAAATCATGCATGCTTTCAAACCCGTTTATTGCACGCTAGGCGCGCCCCTTGCTGAAACAGTTGTACGTAACGTTGGCATTAGAGTAGGGCAGCTCTTTGCATTGGGAATCAACACGGTGCAACGACACTTGAATCATTGGTGGCGCAAACCAAATTCAGCGCCTTATGAGGAAAGTGAACGAGAAAGTTTATTGCATTCATCAAGCAGCCGCATTCAGCAGGTAATTGGAATTAAACGAGACCAACCTAAACTACAAATCAGCCATTCGTTTGATGATTTAAAAGCAAATATCCCTTCACCTTCAGGTAAAGGGATGAGATTGTTTCAAAGTTTAGATGTTGGCCGTGTTGTTGAAACAGAAAAGCGACGTCATCTCTATTCAAAACCTTAACACTTCCTTCATCCGCCGCATCGCTTCTTTCAAATTATCCATACTGGTAGCAATGCTTAGACGAATGTGGCCCGGTGCACCAAAAGCAGAACCTGGCACCACTGCCAAACCAGCTTCATCTAAAAGATAAGCAGAGAGAGCAAGGTCATCTCTTATTTCCGGTTTTTTATTTAAAAGACCAGTGACAGAGGGGAATAAATAGAATGTACCATCCGATGGTGTGCACTCAACACCTTGCATCGAGTGCAATTCATTTAAAACATAATCATGGCGCTCCTTATACGCTTTCACCATCATATCAATACAGGATTGATCGCCGTTTAAGGCGGCTTCCGCCGCATATTGCGAAATACTGGTTGGATTGGACGTGCTTTGTGATTGGACGTTTTTCATTGCATTAATGATAGCTTCGGGACCTGCTGCATAACCAATGCGCCAGCCTGTCATCGCATACGCTTTTGAAACCCCATTGACTACAATCGTTCGATCGTAAAGTGTGGGACACGCATTTAAAATAGTTTTAAATGGTTTATGCGCCCACAAACTATGCTCGTAAATATCATCGGTGATGACAATCACCTGCGGATGACGTAACAAAACATCGCCTAGCGCCTTTAATTCCGCTTCAGCATAGGCAATGCCCGTTGGATTTGATGGGCTATTTACTATGAGTGCACGCGTTTTTGGCGTGATGGCAGCATCGAGTTGCGCCGGTGTGATTTTGAATTGATGTTTAAATTCAGTTTCAACGATACGCGGTATTCCATCGGCAAGTAACACCATATCGGGGTAAGAAACCCAGAAAGGCGCAGGGATAATGACTTCATCGCCTGGATTTAAAATGGCGGCAAACGCATTATAAAGACTCTGCTTTGCGCCAGTTGATACAAGTATCTGATTCAATTCGTAATGTAGCTGGTTTTCGCGGGCAAATTTTGCAATCACTGCCTGACGCAAGGATTTGGTGCCTTCAACCGGCGTATATTTCGTCAAGCCTTGCTGAATTGCTTTAATGGCGGCGTCTTTGATATGTTCTGGGGTATCAAAATCTGGCTCACCCACGCTCAAGCTAATAATGTCTTTTCCAGCCGCCTTTAATTCAGTCGCTTTGGCAGCAATCGATAGCGTTGGGGAGGGTTTGATGCGCTTTACGCGTTCAGCGAGCATAGTTGAATTATTTTTGTTCATAATCAATTTAAAAACTCCGGTCATGTCGTGTTAAGATAGGCGCGGACAATTATAATTAACTTGAGCGAACGGTTCTACCGCAAATGACAGTAAACGAGCATTTTCATCTACAAGCTGATTTTAAACCCGCCGGGGACCAGCCCAACGCCATTGAGACGCTGGTCGCAGGCATAGAGCAGGGGTTGGTTTATCAAACCCTCCTGGGTGTGACTGGTTCAGGTAAAACATTTACGATGGCAAATGTCATCGAGCGCATCCAGCGCCCAACGCTCATTTTGGCGCCGAATAAAACGCTCGCCGCCCAATTGTACGGTGAAATGAGGGACTTTTTCCCGAATAATGCAGTCGAGTATTTTGTTTCGTATTACGATTATTATCAGCCAGAAGCTTACGTTCCCTCCTCGGATACGTATATTGCGAAAGATGCTTCCATCAATGAACACATCGAACAAATGCGTTTATCAGCAACAAAAGCATTACTGGAGCGCAAGGATGCCGTGATTGTCGCAACGGTTTCTGCGATTTACGGTTTGGGTGATCCGAAAATGTATTTAAGCATGGTCATGCACCTTAATCGCGGCGATAAAGTGGATCAACGCTTCATTTTGCGCAGACTCGCTGAATTACAATACACGCGTAATGATGTGGATTTGCAACGTGCAACGTATCGCGTGCGCGGCGATGTGATTGATGTCTATCCTGCTGAATCGGATAGTGAAGCGGTGCGGATTGAATTATTTGGTGATGAAATTGAAGGACTCGCGTATTTTGATCCGTTGACGGGTGAAATAAAACGTCGTGTGCCGCGCTTAACGATTTATCCTAAAACGCATTATGTCACGCAACGTGAAACAATCATCAAATCGATAGATCAAATAAAAATTGATTTACGCCTACGTTTAGAAGAATTGCATAAATTAAATAAATTAGTTGAGGCACAACGCCTTTCACAACGTACGCAGTACGATTTGGAATTAATGCAAGAACTCGGCTATTGTCAAGGCATTGAAAATTATTCACGTTATTTATCAGGCCGTACCGCCGGCGGTCCGCCGCCAACTTTATTTGATTACTTACCTAAAGAAGCGCTCTTAATTATCGATGAATCGCACGTTACTATTCCGCAATTAAATGGGATGTATCGCGGTGATCGCGCGCGCAAAGAAACACTGGTTGAATACGGATTTCGTTTGCCATCAGCACTTGATAATCGTCCATTACGTTTTGATGAATTCACTGAAAGAGCACCGCAAACGATTTTTGTCTCAGCAACACCAGGGCCTTACGAACATGCGCATGCTGATCAAGTGGCAGAACAAGTCGCAAGACCCACTGGTTTACTTGATCCTGAAGTAGAAGTGAGACCGGCAAGTACACAAGTTGATGATTTACTCTCAGAAATTCATAAGCGCACAAAAATGGGCGATCGCATCTTAGTGACAACGCTCACCAAACGATTGGCCGAAGATTTAACTGAGTATTTGGACGAACATCAGGTGCGCGTGCGCTATTTACATTCTGATATTGGCACCGTTGAGCGTGTTGAAATTCTTCGCGATTTACGTTTGGGTGCCTTTGATGTCCTGGTTGGTATTAATTTATTGCGTGAAGGTTTAGATTTACCCGAAGTATCACTCGTTGCGATTTTAGATGCAGATAAAGAAGGCTTTTTACGTTCTGAAACGTCCCTCATACAAACGATAGGCCGCACGGCAAGACATTATAAAGGTAAAGCAATTTTATACGCGGATAAAATAACTGGCTCAATGCAGCGTGCCATACAAGAAACGGAACGCCGCCGCGCAAAGCAAGATATCTATAATAAGCAACACGGTATTACGCCAACCAGTATCAAACGACTTGTGCATGACATCATGGAAGGTGCCTACGCTGATACGAGTGTACGCGGACGTATCTTTCCTAAAGCGAAACCAACCGATAAAGAATTAGAATATGCTTCCCTTTCGCAAGAAGCGCTCACGGCAAAAATCACAAAACTCGAAAAAGAAATGTACGCTTTTGCGCACCAGCTTGATTTTGAAGAAGCAGCCAGAATTCGTGATTTAATTCATGAGCTGCAGGAGAGGGCACTTCAGCGGTAGGCGGGCTTTAATCGTTCGCTCTCTACAACAAAATAGCCATTCAAATCAGCTTGCTAAATCGAAACTAACGTTGTATCTTTACCAGCCGAAAAGCAATAGGCACGTAGCTCAGTGGTAGAGCATCACCTTGACATGGTGGTGGTCGGTGGTTCGATCCCACTCGTGCCTACCAGTTAAATTCTACCCCTTTTATTGACCCTATGACTAAATAATGCAAAGTGGACTTATGCCTGTTATCACTCTCCCGGACGGAAGCCAACGACATTTCGATCATCCCATTACCATCGCAGACGTTGCGGCCAGTATTGGCAGCGGTCTTGCGAAAGCAGCACTTGCTGGTGAGGTGAATGGAAAGCTGGTTGATACGTTTTCCCTCATTGAAAATGACGCAACCCTTCGTATCATTACAGATCGTGACCCAGAGGGGCTTGACATTATTCGTCACTCAACGGCGCATTTGCTCGCGCATGCAGTGAAATCATTATTTCCGACTGCCCAAGTCACTATCGGTCCTGTGATCGAAAATGGTTTTTACTACGACTTTGCTTTTGGCAGGCCATTTAGCACGGAAGATTTGGAAAAAATCGAAGCCAAAATGAGTGAACTGATAAAACAAGATATCGCCGTCTCGCGCAACGTAGTGGGCCGCGATGAAGCGATTGCTTTCTTTAAAGGACTTGGTGAAGAGTACAAGGTTAAAATTATTCAAGATATCCCCGCCACTGAAACGCTGACTATTTATGAGCAGGGGGACTTTGCCGACCTTTGCCGCGGGCCTCATGTTCCATCCACCGGCAAACTAAAAGCGTTTAAGCTGACTAAGGTATCCGGTGCTTATTGGCGCGGTGATTCCAATAATGAAATGCTGCAACGCGTTTACGGTACCGCATGGAAAGATAAAAAAACGCTAGATGAGTATCTAAAAAACCTGGAAGAAGCGGAAAAGCGTGATCATCGTAAGATTGCAAAAGCCATGGATCTTTTTCATATCCAGGAAGAAGCACCGGGCATGGTGTTTTGGCACAATAATGGCTGGACCATTTACCAGCAAATCAAACGTTATATCACTGAACGAATTCTTGAGAATGGCTATGCAGAAGTCTCAACGCCTCAGATCGTTGATCTTGAGTTATGGAAGAAGTCGGGCCACTGGGCAATGTTTAACGAGCAAATGTTTACGGTTGAATCCGATAATCGTCATTATGCGATTAAACCAATGAATTGCCCCTGCCACGTGCAAATCTTCAAACAAGGGCTGAAAAGTTACCGTGATTTACCGATACGCCTTGCCGAATTTGGCAGCTTGCATCGCAATGAGTTATCTGGCGCCATGCATGGGTTAATGCGTGTGCGGCAATTAGTCCAAGACGATGCGCATATTTTCTGCACGGAAGATCAACTACAAGAAGAATCACTAAAATTTATACAGTTACTGATTGATGTTTATCGTGATTTTGGGTTTAACGATGTCACCGTGCGCTTGGCGACGCGTCCTCTAAAGCGGATTGGCAGTGATGAGTTATGGGACCATGCCGAGAACGCACTTTTAGAAGCCCTCAAAAAAGCAGGGCTTACCTTTGCGATTTTCCCAGAGGAAGGGGCTTTTTACGGTCCTAAGATTGAATTTCATCTAAAAGATTGCCTCAACCGAATGTGGCAGTGCGGCACCTTACAGCTCGATTATGCCCAGCCAGCCCGTCTTGAAGCCTATTACATCGCAGAAGATGGCAGTAAAAAGACGCCTGTCATGCTGCATAGGGCGATTTTAGGGTCACTTGAGCGCTTTATTGGTGTCTTGCTTGAGCACTATGCCGGCAAATTGCCGCTCTGGCTTGCCCCGCAACAGGCTGTTATGATGAATATTACTGACAAACAGGCCGATTATGTTGTTGATATCACCCAAAAACTGAAAAAACAGGGGGTTAGAGTTAAATCGGACTTGAGAAATGAGAAGATTGGCTTTAAAATTCGCGAGCACACTCTTGCACATATCCCGCATCTTTTAATTGCTGGGGATCGTGAGGTAGAATCACGTACTATTTCGGTCCGAACAATGGACGGATCTGATCTTGGGAGCATGTCCCTTGATCAGTATGTTAAATTTGTTGAGACTGAAGTGAGCAAGCGGGGTCGAATTGAATAGGAGGATATCGAATTAGCACAGAGAAAAAGCCGCGAGTCAATGATGAGATTCGTTCTCACGAGATTCGTTTGATTGATGCGGAAGGTAACCAATTGGGTGTTGTATCAATCCAAGAAGCTAAACGATTAAGCGAAGAAGCTGGATTAGATTTGGTTGAGGTTTCGCCTGACGCGAAGCCGCCTGTTTGTCGGGTGATGGATTTTGGTAAATTCAAGTTTCAATTGAGCAAGCGCAAAGCGGCTGCCAAGAAAAAACAAAAGCAAATCCAGATCAAAGAAGTTAAAATTCGCCCAGGCACAGAAGAAGCTGATTATCAGGTAAAGCTGCGCAATATCATCAAATTCTTAGAAAATGGCGATAAGGCGAAGATTGCGGTAAGGTTCCGTGGTCGAGAAATGGCCCATCCTGAAATTGGGATGAAGTTACTAGAACGTATGGTGGTTGATCTAGCAGACCATGGCATCGTTGAGTTGCATCCAAAATTTGAAGGGCGCCAAATCATCTTGGTTTTGGCACCGAAAAAGAAATAGTAGTTCACTGGATCTCGGCCACTAGCCGAGGTCTGATGGTTTTTTATTTACACGTAGTTTTTAGTCAGGTTGGAGTAGAAAAATGCCAAAATTGAAATCAAATCGCGGCGCCTCAAAACGATTCCGCGCGACCGGTAATGGTGGTTTTAAGTGCCGTAGTGCAAATCGTAGCCACGGTTTCACCAGTAAATCCACCAAGCGCAAACGTCATGCACGTGCAGGCTTGCATGTTCGTGATGAAGATTTGGGCAGAATTGAACAAATGATGCCGTTTGCCTAAAATAGTTGCCTAGAAAATGAGAGGAATAAATTATGTCGAGAGTTAAACGTGGTGTTACAGCACGAGCCAAGCATAAGAAAGTGCTTGCTAAAGCGAAAGGTTATTATGGGGCTCGCAGCCGCGTTTTTCGTGTTGCTAAACAAGCTGTCATTAAAGCAGCTCAATATGCTTACAATGACCGTCGTCTGAGAAAACGCGAATTCCGTGCACTTTGGATTATCCGTATCAATGCAGCCGCTCGCGCTCATGATATGAGCTACAGTGCATTCATGAATGGCTTAAAGAAAGCGGCCATCGACGTTGATCGTAAAGTGCTTGCTGATATTGCAGTTCATGACAAACCAGGATTTACCGCGTTAGTTGAATTAGCTAAAAATAGCTTAGCAACGGCTGCTTAGTTGGTTTA
>MGYG01000025.1:921-14958 GCA_001801635.1 Gammaproteobacteria bacterium RIFCSPHIGHO2_12_FULL_43_28 | reverse complement strand
AATTTGTGTGAACCAATCGGGTTGAGTGGCTTGTTTAATAAGTTCCGTTTGCGCGGTATTAAAATTTTGAAAATCGGTGTAATGATTGCTGAGCAGGAAACTATTAAATGATTCGATTGCCATTATCGTCATGTAATAACTGAGATAGCGAGCTTGAGCATCATCTGATCCTTGCCAGGCAAGACCAGGAATGATGTGTTTAATATTCGTGCCAGCAATATTTTTGACATAATTATAAGAAGAACCGGGCGCATTTTTAATGAGTGGCTGACCAATTAAAGTCGGGTATGAAATATCGTTTATGTATGGAACCGTCGCAAGAACCTTGGGTTTTTCGGGCGGATTTGAAAACTCATCGCGTGGTAAACCAAACATATCGGAAGCAAGTTGGATAGGATCAACGCTTTGCGCAGTATTGCCATTGATGATGACATTACCAAGTGTGGTAAAATTGCCTTGTAATTTTGCGGTGGAATCGGTGTCATCGGTCGCAAGCCAACTGATCGCCATCTCCGTAATTTTACCTAAATAAGTCGGAATATTATTGACGGCCTCTAAAATCGAATACGCATAATTCATGGTGTTATACGTGTATTGACTAATTTGCGAGAGATAAAACTCAGCAGAACCCGCGGCAGGCCCGCCACCTGTTTGGGCGTGTAAGTCAGAGAGAAGCGTGAAACTGATGATACTAGCAGCGCCACTTAATACGATGAATTTTTTGATTCTGCTTCTTCTTTTCATAGGCGTTCCTTTCCCATTCTGGATCAATACTTAATACCAAATCCGCCCGTTGTTTGAGTGGGCTCACTTTGTGTGCCGCCACTACCACCTGTGGGCCCAGTGCCAAAACCGGTGTACGTATCGCGTGGTTTTACTTTTTCAATGGGCGAGGTACCTAACGTCGGTTCAGTTTGCCCCGCCTTCGGTGTGATACTGTGCAGCGGTTGTTGTTGGGTTGGTGTTTTTGACTGATTCGTTTGTTGTGGTTCTTCTGCTGCCGGTGGTGGAATGGGTGAGCTGCCTTGTGATGAGCTGAAATCGCTTGGAGCGGTGCGTGGCGGCGGGACATTGCTTGGTGGCGCAGCAGTAGGTTTTTTCAATTGTTGATTGAATTCCCCCGTGATCTTTTGGTGATTTTGTTTCTCAAGTGATTTGACACGGCTTTGAAAAGCGTTTGGTGAAAGCGGTTTGTTATCAGGTTGAGCAGTTTGCGCTTTTTGAGCTGCCGTCGAGTCGAAAAGGGTTTGTGCAAAAACGCTAGAAAAAAGTACCAAGCTGGCGGTGAAGGCTAAGAGCCGCATTTTAGTAAACATGCCATTTGCCCCTTTGATGTCCTAGAGTCAATGCTAAAAGTCTATAGTATAACTAACGTGCTATCCAGTTGTAATTTATAGCAGTCTACGCTAATAATATAAATTGGCATTTCAGCGGGATGAAGGCGATGGCCATCCGTGATATTCTAAAAATCTCACGAAAAACGTATTTCAACCCGAAAGGGTGGATTGATTATGAGGCTTTAAAGTATCAAAATCGAACAATTTTGACGATTTTGAAAGACTTATTTACACCAGCCACGCCAACCCATCAAGAAACCTTTGAAGAAGCCATTGCACGCTTTGGCTTAAAAGAAGAAGAAATCGAAGACGCTCTCAAAACTTATCGTGCCTATGCATTTTTATTTTTAATGTTGGGCATACTTGCCTTTATTTACGCTTTTTATCTGTTGTTTCGTTATACGAGCTTTTCCGGCTGGCTGCTTAGTTTGGCGGTTACCGGATTGTTTTGTGCGCAAAGTTTTAAATATGATTTTTGGGCCTTTCAAATTAAACGTCGTAAATTAGGCGCCACTTTTTCAGAGTGGAAGAACCACCTATTGAATAAAGGCCCTTCGATGCATGATTAATTTATTCGAGTTTGCACCGAATGATTTATCGCTCGATTATTTATCACAATTATTTGGTTACATGAATGGGGTGATTCCACTTCCCAGTGGTGCACCTTCCGGCACGTCCATCACCATCTTAAGCACCATGTTTCGCACGTTTAATTCCGCTATTTTGGCGGTCGCGGCGTTAGTCATCGTATACGTGGTTGTTGTCGGTGTGATTAAAACGGCTACCGAGGGAGAATTTTTAGGAAGGCAATGGAATAAAGTATTTGTACCCTTGCGCTTGGTTTTTGGTATTGCAGCGCTCGTTCCAACCGGTTCTGGTTATTGCGCGATTCAATTATTAATGATGTGGGTGATTGTGCAAGGGGTTGGGGCAGCGGACACCCTTTGGAATACCACGCTTGGGTTTGTGCAGTTGGCAGGGTCGCCATTTGCGCAAGTCACCATTCCGAGTGTGGACGTCAATCAAGCCATGAGTGGGTTATTTCAAGGCTTGACCTGTGATGCGACGTTTAGACTTAAGTATGCTAATCCCATGAAAGATGCAACAACCGGCGGGTATTATTGCAACAGCAACCAGCCGTTTTGCAAAACCAATCCCGCTTTTAGGCCCAATACGAGTGTGTATCAAATGGGACCCGGTGGTTTATGCGGGACGCTTACTTATTGCAACCGTGCTGTTGTTTGTGCTAATGCGAATTCCATCGCTTGTAAAGCATGTGAAGGACAACTGGCAGCTTTACAAGATATCATTCCAACCTTAGGTGCGATTGCAAGTCAGCTTGCCACCGTTGATTATAATTACCGATCTTTTTATTACACTTCTTTCAATCAACCAAATGATCCCAACTGGTCATTTGTCTATAGTTATTGCTCAGCACAAAATCCACCGATAGGGCAAAAACAGTGTTGTATACCAGCAGGTACTAGCGCTAGCCTTCGTGCCCTCGGTATTCAGATAGAACAAACTTGTCAGGCGGGTGGCTCCGGATTTCCTAAGCCGGATCGCGATGGTATTTCGCCGGGTACACAGAGCCCAAGCCAGCAAGCCGTTCTTAATATATATCTACCCTATGGCCTCGAATCAACTATAAAAGGCACTGATTTTGTGGATGCTGCCGTTGGCTATTATGTGAATTCAGTGACGGAAAAAGTGACCGAGTTTATTGCATCGCAAGGACAAGATACGCAAGCATTACAAGGTCGTTTGCGTGATGCACAACGAACTGGTTGGGTATTAGCGGGTGCTTATTATTATTCTATCGCGCAAATGAATAATAATAATTTTAAAAATGCGATACCAGCATTGGTCTTGCAAGCACCGAGATTTCCTAATAATCAATTAGCCTTCTATCGCAATAATATCAGTGCAGCCGGTGATATTATTTCGCAACAAGCGGCCGCTGACAGTGCTGTGGCTAGCATGCCTGAATTGGCAGGGCCCATGGGCGCTGCTTTTCAAAATGTATCGCACGCCTTTGTTTCTGCAACGGCAAGTGGTAATGCGAAAACGCGCGGCACCAATCCACTCGTTGCTGTGCAGGCGACGGGCTATGCTTTATTATTTGTTGCATTAATTCTCTTTAGAATCTTTTTTAACATCACAATTGCCCTTGGGATTGTCAGTAATATTGCCGTCACCGTATTAGGAACAGGTCCCACCTTAAACCCGGTAGGTGCGGGTCTTGTGCTTGGTTATATGGTGTTAGTGCCGATGATGTACGGGTTTCTCGCCTTATTGATCGGGATGGGCGGAATGCTTGGGGTGTACGTACCATTAATTCCCTACGTACTTTTCACCTTCGGCGCCTTAGGCTGGTTCATCTCAACCATTGAAGCGATGGTAGCAGGTCCCCTGGTTGCGCTTGGTATTTTAGTACCTGGTGGACAGCATGATATCTTGGGTAAATCAGAACCTGCTCTCATGCTGTTATTTAATATTTTCCTACGTCCGAGTTTGATGATCTTCGGGTTGATTGGAGCACTGCTACTCTCAAGTGTTGCGATTATCATGTTAAATGCGGCATTTGGTGTGGTGATCACCTCCATTGCCGATCTCGGCGGTCAAGGCAAAGCAGCAGGCGCTGCCGCCTTGGCAGCGAATCCTTTGCAAACCCTATTATTCTTTGTGGCGTATATCTTCTTAATCGTTACCTTACTACATAAATCCTTTGCCTTGATTCATATCATCCCTGAAAACGTGATGCGCTGGATTGGTGGCCAAGGTGAGCGTTATGGAGAAGCTGAAGCGCTGGGCGAAACCAAAGGTGCCGTTGAACGTGGCACTGGTGGTATTAAAGGCGGTGCTGAGGCAGGCCGCGGTGCGGCCCAACAGTTTGTGAAGCAGCATGGCGAAGAATCTGCAAAACAGCCAAAGAAAGAAGGCCCTGGTTTGCAAACGGGTAAATCCGAGGGCGGAGAAGGCGGTAAACTGGGTAAGGGCAGCGGTGGTGCTAGCCCTAAAGGTAAGGAAGGCAAAGAGTGATTTTCATGCCACTATCGTCACTGCTCACCCGTCATTGCGAGCCCGCGTTTTTTGCGGGCGCGGCAATCCAGTTTTCGACTGCCTTTTGGATTGCTTCGTCGCAAAAAGCACTCCTCGCAACGACGTGCCTCCTGCGGCATACACTGAGCTAATCAGTGTATGCCGCAAATCAGCATTAAATCGCGCCACTATCTTTTTCTTCGCGTTCTGCTTGTTCGTTGATAATCCGATATAAACGTTCTGAAATGATGCCGGCAGAAAACTTTTCATGTGCATCGGCGGCCATGGTGCGGCCTTGTTCTCTTACTAATTTTCGTACCGTATTGGTGATATTCAAGATGTCAGTTTCAAGCAAGATATCGCGAATTTCTTCATTAAAAACGAGATATTCACGTAAAGCGACACGTTTACCATCAACCGTTGGCACAAGACGCTGCGAAATAACTAAGCGCACGGTTTCAATAATATCAATGGTGCGGCCTTGGCGTTCTTCGGGCGGGAAAGAAACCACTAAACGACGAATGGTTTCAGCGACACTATTGCTGTGCAGCGTCGTATAAACCGGGTGACCGGTCATCGCTGCTTCCATCACGGCTGAAATCGTTTCAGGGTCTCGTGCTTCACCGACGAGAATTAAACGTGGTTTACGGCGCAAGGCATTTCTAACGCCCGCTGCAAAACTTGGTAAGTGCCGAGGAATTTCAGATTGCGAGACAACGCTTGATACTTTCTCGACATTATCAAATACAAATTCAATTGGTGCTTCATAGGTCAATACTTTGCGATTGCTGTCGACATCTTCAGTGATGTTACGAATAATGGCGGCAAGTAGCGTACTTTTACCAGAACCTGTCGCACCCGTGACATACACCACTCCCTGTTCTGGTTTCAGCGCATCGAGAATGCTTTGTGGTAATTCCATACTATCGAGGGTTGGTGGATCCGTTGGAATAGTACGCGCGGTGATTTGCATACCATCGTGACCTTCCACCTGACAACCGGTGCCATTAATACGAAAACGATAGCGTTCTGTGCGACTGGGCTTAATTTCATAATGCGTATCAATATCTTTGCCTGACATGATGACAGCGGTCGCATTAGGTCCGTAAATAGCATTTAAAATTTCACCCACCTCGGTGTTTGATAAGCGGCGGCGGGTAATCTTTTTTAATTTACCGTAAATTTCAGCGATGATAGGTTCATTGGTTTGGAACGTGATATCGGATGCACCGAGTTTTACGCAATGAATGAGAATTTGATCCGCATTATCAATGGTGAGTCTGATGGGTTCTTGTGGAAATAGAAATTCATTCATGACGTTGCACCACCACCGCTTGCCAATGTTTAGTATTCGTTTGTAATTGCGGCAGCTCAACGATGCGAAGCACTTGATCGTTGACCCGCATATTATCGCCATCGCCAGTGACGCCTAATTCAGTGCGTGCGACAAACGGCGGACTAATCATTTTGTTTTCGAGTAATTTGCGATAAATCACCATGCCATTATAGTCACGCTTTAAGCGTGCGAGATTTTGTTGGAAAATAGTATGTGCTTGCTCGATTCCCATGTCCCAACCAAGCCGTATCCCTTTACGCCATATTTCTTGTTCTAGCGCCGTGCGTGGCAATAGGGTGCGGTCTGGCAATATCGGTTTCGAATAAACCATGGATAAATATTCACGCCAATTTGGTGCCGTTGACACAAATTGCGCTTGCTTGACGATTTTATAAGTTCGATCGGAAACGCGAATGGTATTGGGATCATCCAGGTTAATTGTATTATCGCCGCGCTCCAACACAGGTGGTAAAACACCGTGGCTTAACATCATGGCATTAAAGTTGTAAATAGTATCAAGGTATTTTCTATCTTTTTGCATTTCTGTATCAATATGACCGGAAGCCCATGCAAGACCTGCTTGTGCACCAATACTCATGGCAGAATCTTGTAGTGATTTGGAGCGTAATTGACTTAATTCAGTTCTAGAGCCGGTGGGTGAGGAGCGCGCATACACTCTGATACTTTCTAATTGACTCAGGTTAGTGGTATCCACGTATTCAAAATTCTGTACATGCTCTCCGCAAGCAGTGAGCAGGGTGAACATTGTGAATAACACGCAGCGAACAAGTTTATTCGAGAGTGTTTGTGGAACGATGTCATGCCAGCGAAAGCTGGCATCCAGGCTTTTCTCAGGTTCATTTTGGATGCCAGCTTTCGCTGGCATGACAAAGTTTGATGAATATTCTCGTTTATTCATGCTTCTCCTGATTCGACCTTAAATCAGTTTTTTGCGTAACGCAGTTCAATGACGCGTGATTCTGCATAAACGACAACGGCAGCACGTCTGCCACATTGATAACCGATGTCGCGTAACACATCGCCTAGCATAGCATTTTTTTCATAGAGGGTGACGATCACTGGAATCGCAGGCTGTGTGCCTAAGACACGCACACGATAATTGGACGCTTTCGCTACTTGTCTGACTAACGGTTCAACCGGGCCTGACCAATCCACCGTCGTTAGTCCAGCCATGCCATAACTTGCCGGGTTAGGGGGTGGGGCGACATCTGGCATGGGATGTGCTGCTTGCGCAGTTTCCGCTAAATCAACGACAGAACGACTAACCGAATAAGAGGCTTCAGCGAGTGAGTTTTCTGTTTTACTGACGTTGAATATTTGTGGTGGCGGTGGATTGGCGCAAGCGCACAAGCATATTGAGAATAATGCAATAAGACCTAGTTTGCCATTCGTCATTGTTATATCCCTATGCTTTGCGGGCTCGATATAAGCCCACGAAGATCATTCTAAACATGGTATAACGTTGATTGCGAAATTTGAATAGATTTTTTATAGTGGAGAGCAGATGCTACCCAAACTGGGTTCTTTTATTGGATGTGGTATCATTTAATTGGTAACCAATACAAAAGGACGTTTAATGGCTCACTGGCGCGATTCAGCAAGAAATGTCAGATTTTGGTTTGTCGACTATCGAGCGACCTTCCCCTTATTGTTTTTTCTGCTGCATATTCGCTTGTGGACCTTCGTCTTTGCTATTTTAACGACACTCTTTTTTGCGCTGCTTGAACGATATGGTTTTACCGTGGCTGTCTTTTTAAGATGGCTGCGCGCATACATCGCAGGTCCTCGGAAAATTGCACACCCTTGGTGGAAACGGTAAGGATGGAAAGGCCATGGCGACAACTGATATCTCAGAACAAATGTGTAAGGCAGCTCGACTGTTGGGTGGTAATTACACGTTAAACGGACGGCCGATGACGATGGAAGAAGTGTTTGCGCCATCGGGATTGTTGCCAGGCATTGCAAGACGCGCGGATCAACTCGCTTCACTTTGTCTTGGTTACGGCATTGGGGTGACCTTTGAAGAAACAGAGGGCGCTGTATTAGGGGTTAAAGTTGTTTTTGATGATATGACACCGAATGTATTACGCTTACTTTGCATGATCGATGTGTTAAATGAACTGATGCGTGGCGTGCCACGCGGCGGCATGGCGGCGCTCGATCAGTTGCTTTATGATTGAACTCGTCATTGCGAGCCCGTATTTTCGAGAATGTTTATGGAACTGTGTCATGCCAGCGTGCTTTTAGCTGGCACCCAGAATGAACCTGAGAAAAGCCTGGATGCCAGCTAAAAGCACGCTGGCATGACACAGTTTGATGAATGCTCTCGTATTTTCTGTTTTAACACCGTCATTGCGAGCCCGCGTTTTTTGCGGGCGTGGCAATCTAGTGGATTGCGTCACGCCAAACGCTCCGCGGCCTCGCAATGACGAGGCATGTGTGCTTTACGCTTCTACTTTGCTCGCAGCAGCGCGTGCCAGGAGTTGATCGACCGCTTCTTTAGCGCTCAGTTTACCTTGTAGAATTTGCCAGGTTGCTTCACAAATTGGCATCTCGATGCCGTGTTTATTTGCAAGCAAGGAAACTAGCTCAGCGTTGCGTTTACCTTCAACGACTTGACCAATCTCCTGTTCAGCTTCTGCAATTTTGCGGCCTTTACCAATCGCAAGACCCAAACGGCGATTACGCGACTGATTATCGGTGCAAGTGAGGATGAGATCGCCCATGCCAGCAAGACCTACCATGGTTTCCATTTTGCCGCCAAGTAAGGCGCCTAAGCGCATCATTTCAGCAAGCCCAAAGGTGATGAGTGCACTACGCGCATTCGCGCCAAGTGCCATGCCATCACAAATACCGGTGGCGATGGCAATCACATTTTTGGTAACACCGCCAATTTCAACACCAGCCATATCATCGGTGGGGAACACCTGGAAGTGAGGTGTGTTGAAACGTTCAGTTAAATCGCTTAGAAAAGCTTTATCTTTACTCGCAATCGCCACGGCGGTTGGTAAACCCGCCGCAACTTCACGTGCAAATGAGGGGCCAGATAAAACAGCACACTTGCGATGCTTGCCCAAGACATCAAGTACAATTTCATGCATTAATTGGCCGGTTTCTTCATCCAGCCCTTTAGACGCACAAATAATGCGAACGTCTTTGCTAATGATTGATTTAAGAATAAAAAGGGTTTCTTTAAAACCAACGGAGGGAACGGCAACCAGTATGTCATCAATTCCTTTAATGGCTTCCGTCAGATTTGCGGTCGGTTCGATCTGAGCAGGAAACGGAAAACCGGGTAGGTATCGGTTATTTGTTCTTTCGGCAAGCATGGCGGCGACTTCGGGAATTTCAATGCTCCATAAGCGAACCGTTTGGCCGCGCTTTGCCAGGTGAAGGGCTAACGCTGTTCCCCATGAACCTGCGCCTAAAATGGTAATCGGTTTTAACGATTGGCCTGTCATGTTTGCTCCTTTAGTGCGGATCCTACTTTTTTATTCTATCAGAAAATGCGCATTATTTCGCAATCTAGCTGCCATTGCGTGCCCGCATTTTCTGCTTTAACGCCGTCATTGCGAGCCCGCGCTTTTTGCGGGCGCGGCAATCCAGTTGCTTCGGCCGAACACTTCATGGCCTCGCAATAATACGTTCAGCTTAATTCACTTTTTCCCCGCTGCCTTGTTTACCTTGCTGTTCCACGTGTTGAGCATAGAGTGCATCAAAGTTAACAGGGGCTAGAATGAGTTGTGGGAAGCCGCCGCGAACAACCACATCAGAGACAGCTTCGCGTGCGTAAGGAAATAAAATGTTTGGACAGAAGCTGCCTAACATTTGGTGTAATTGATCCTCTGGGAAGCCTTTAATCATGAAAACACCCGATTGCTGCACTTCAACTAAAAATGCTGTTTTGTTATTCGATGTGACCGTTGCAGTGATGGATAAAACCACTTCATGCGCATTATCTTCAATGCGATTGCTTTTGGTTTCGAGATTTAATGAAACTTCTGGTTTCCAATCTTCAGAAAAGGTGTGCGGTGTATTAGGTGCTTCGAAAGACATGTCTTTCACAAAAATACGTTGAATTTCAAATTGCGGATTAGCTTGTTGCATAGTGATTACCTTCTAGGTTTCAGTTTGAAAACAATTATGACTTGAGTAATTCATCAAGTTTGCCAGCTTTTAAAAGCGCGGCGAGATCATCATAGCCACCGATGGGTTGATCATTGATAAAGATTTGCGGAACCGTGCGACGATTTGTACGTGCAATCATTTCATCACGTTTTGTTTCATCAAGATCAATGCGAATTTCTTCAATGCTCACATGGCGTGATGCCAATAAATTTTTTGCGAGCACACAATAAGGGCAATGGTCTTTAGTATACATAATAACTTTAGCCATCATTACTCCTTGACGATAGGCATGTCTGCTGCTTGCCAGCCGCGCATGCCGCCTGCAAGGGCGAATACATTATAGCCGTGTTTCAGTAAAAATACGGCGATTTTTTGTGACAGAACCCCTTGTTCACAGACCATAATGAGTGGTTTTGTTTTGAATTTTTCTAATTTTTTTGCATTATCCCAAATGCTTTTCGAAAGTATTGATTGCGCACCGATGATATGGCCTTTTTTAAATTGTTCCGTTGACCGAAGATCAACAACGACGGCATTGTCGTGATTGATTAATTGCGTTGCTTGCTGCGCAGTGATCTTGAAAGTACTGCGTTTAGCGCGAAGGATCTCAAGCATCAGGAGTAACAAGATAACGACGAGTGCGCCCGCACTGAGTGCTGGATGATTGGTTAGAAAGGTAAGCATTTCTTGCATAATTTGACCTCAGTTATAATTGCGGACTAATTTACCGGGTATTTCGCTTGATTTCTAGTCATTCCTCCGATTGGTAAAGGTTTGGTTAGGCCCTTGCCACGCACCAGACATGAATCGCGTTTGCTCCCCGTTGTTTAAGTAGTTTGCTGCATTCGGTGACCGTTGATCCAGTGGTCACCACATCATCTATGAGTGCAATCGTTTGACCTCTATAATCACGCGTGCTTTTGAAGGCGCTTTTAATGTTGCGCTTTCTTCCAGTGGCGGATAGCCCACTTTGAGCGGCCGTCGGTTTGATGCGCTTTATGCCGCTATCAATGGGAAGCTTGAGTTTTTTTGCGATAGGTTTTGCAATTTCAAGTGCCTGGTTAAAGCCGCGTTCACTCAAGCGTTGACGATGGAGAGGGATAGGCAGAATCAAATCCGGGAGTGGTGATGATTTGTACCATGCTGTGGTGATGCGCTCTAGCAATAATTCACTGAAAAGACGTGCTACCGGTAAGTTCGCGCAAAATTTAAGCTGAATAATAAATTGTACAATCGGCGCCTCATACGGGAAAAGGGCGAAGCTGCGATCAAAGGGTGGTGAATGGTGCATGCAGCGACCACAATAATCGTTGCTATTATAGAGAATATGCGCGCATTGTGGACAATGGTAGGGTAAAATGGGCAGGTCTTGCCGACAGAGCAGGCAGAGCGTTTTTGTCGTCCTCGTGCCGCATAATAGGCAGGCGGATGGCAATATAAAACGAGTGAAAAATGCTTTAGCACGCTCATAAAAACGAGCAGAGGCGGGTGGCATGATAGATAACATAAAAAATACTCCTATTGAAACGACAGTGGATGCAGCGGTGCTTGCTCGTGAGGTGGGGGCTGACATGCTGGTACGGCTTGACTGGATGACGATAAGGCCTAAGAAAATTGTTCTGCTTGAATCAGTCTCAACGGGCACCGTCGACGCAATCAAAGCACGTTACACTGAGGCGGAAGTGTTGCAAGATTTACCCTCGGAAAATCAATCCGTTGACCTTATTTTCGCCAATCTCATCCTGCCTTTTACGGCCGATGTACCCGCCTTGCTCGCCCACTGGCGGCGCCTTTTGCGGCCAGGGGGACTGGTGCTTGCTAGCGCATTTGGGCCGGATACCTTGAAAGAATGCGCAGCATTTCGTCGTGCAGAAGTCGTTGATATGCATAATTTAGGAGACGGATTGCTTGCAGCAGGTCTTACTGATCCCGTGCTTGATGTTGATTACTATACCATGAGCTATGGGTGCCGCAATCAGTTAATAAACGAAGGGGTGGCTAATCAATTACTGCAAGATAACAATAAGTTAGCTGACATTATCGATGAATTACCTAAAAGCTGCGGCCGGTACACGCTCACGGTTGAATTGGTATTCGCGCACGCCTTTGCGCCTGATCAGATGGCTAACCTGGCAGGTACCAGTGAGGGTGAGTTTAGGGTATCCGTTTCAACCTTACGTAACCAATTGAATAATAATAAATGATAGCGCATAAGATGAACAAATAATAATCATAAGTTTCTGATTTGTTTTAATAATACGTTAAGGCATCATCTATACAATATGAGATAGGTCATAAAAGTAGTAATGAGTCATTACTAAAAAACGAGGTGAGGACGATGAAAGGGCGCAGCATTAAAGAGGCAATGCAAGAGCAACTTCAAGAGTTCAGTAAGCTAGAGCATGATTATAACCAGTGTGCTGAAGGTATCGCCTATTTAAATTTAAAGCAGATTAATCGGCTTGCCTATCTGAAACAATCCTATCTGAAACAATCAGAGGCAACCCCTGCCGTCTATCCAACGGATTATCCATCCTCTATCTCTATTGAGGACTTGCTGCAGCAAGAAGCAAAAATAAATATCGCCTTAGGCGTGATAGAAGGTTTAAGGAAGAAAATTAAAGCGACAAAAGAAGCTGCAAAAGAAAAAGAAAATAAAAAGCAATTACTGCAAGAGCTTGTTAATTATTTTGTGAATGCTTTGCCTCTACTGCGTGAAAATCAGCAAGCTGCCATTGTTTTTAATAATAACTATCAAACGTTTCGTGATGATGAAAGGTACTACAAGTCATTGCAAGACTTACGTTCTAAGCTCTTAGAGAAAAAATCTGAATTGCAAAAACTAGTAAAGCAAAAAATGGATGACGTGCAGCAATCATTAGTCTCTTCTGAAGTGAAGGAAATTCTCAAAGCAGAAAATAAAGATGAATTGCTTGGTGAAAGCAAGGCCTTTGCTGAGTTTAAGAAAGCAATCCAAGAACACGATGAGGATTTTGAGAAAAGCATTAAACGATTTGCAGTAAGTCCAACAACGCTCGATAACGTTGATACAAGCTATATTTCACGCAGTCTTGATAGCGCCGCGGAAAGACAAAAGCAGCTTAAAAATCTTGATCGGGCAACCCAATGTGCGACGCTAACGAACGATTCGTTGGGCAAAATTAACGAGCTAGTGAAGAGTTATAAAAATAACATCAAGCAAGAAAAACAAACCTATGTTGATACACTGAAGAAAGTTATCAAGAAAGATGAAACATTTCAAAAATTGCTTGGTGTGAGTCGATGGTTGCAAGCTAACCGTGAGAATGAGCATCATCTATCTATTTGCCGCACCATTTTAAAAAGTTCAGGTAATCAATCTCGTTCCGTGTTCCCACCTCTTTTGCCAATTGGGATCGCAGATAAAGTGGATCAACTTGATTCAGCGAGCTATTTCGGTTTCATTGGTGTTGCGTGGAAACAGTATCAAGCTGAAAAGGAAAACGTCAAGAAAGCATTAACTGCATTTGAAGCAAAGTTTAATGATGACTATACGCCTAAAATGGTTTCATCGCCAAAAGAAGAAGTGCTGCCTGTGGGTGAGCTTACTAGTTCTTCCGATAGCAATCGTTCTTCTAAATCAACTGAATCGTTATTACCATTAATTAAGAAGCCGCATGCAGAAGCGGTTCAACCTAAAAAGCCCAACTGGTTTAAACGCCACCCCATCGCAACCGGCGCCTTAATCGGTCTTGGTATCGGACTTGGCGTGACTGCATTAGCAGTCGGTATTGGTGCTGCACTCTTCTTTACGGGTGGTGCAGCAGCGCCCTTTATTGCTGGTGCAGTGGGTTTGCTGATTGCTAAAGCTACCCTCGGTGGCGCAGTCGGTGTGGCGGTGGGCGGTGCGGGTGCCGTGGTTGGCACTTCAGGCGGTTTAGGTGCCGCAGGCGGTGCGGTTGCTGAAAAAGTAATCGCTAAGAGTTCGACGGCCAAGGTGCAGAAAAAAATGGGTGGTAAATCCTTTGAGGTTCTTGATGAAGCTCAGTTAATACCGAATACAACGATTGAGGATGACTTAGAAAAAATTGAAAGCGTACTTAATAAAGCTATGCAACCACATGCTTACGATGCGCCAACATTGCGTCAGAGTAAATAACGTCACACGATACACACCTCTTATAGGGCGCCCCT
>MGYG01000025.1:0-877 GCA_001801635.1 Gammaproteobacteria bacterium RIFCSPHIGHO2_12_FULL_43_28 | reverse complement strand
CGCGGCGCCTTTTTTATGATTGACCTTTCCCAGCATTCTTTCAATAATGAGACATGCAAAAACATTATTACATTGGTGTCGATGGCGGTGCGAGCAAATGTATCGTGCGCGTTGAAGACGCATCGGGCCACTGTTTAGGCGTTGCAACGAGTGGCGCTGCAAATATCCGTATTTCGGTGGAATCCGCATGGCATGCTATTTTTACCGCGCTAAACAATATTTTAGCGCCGCTCAATTTATCGCTCACCGATACTGCTAATCATTTTCACGCAGGCATTGGGATTGCTGGCTGTGAAGTGGTCGCAGCGTATCAAGCTTTTCTGCAATATCCGCATGGTTTCCATCAATTAGTGGTGACTTCTGATGCGCATACGGCGTGTTTGGGTGCGCATAGCGGTCAAGATGGTGCAATCATCATTGCAGGCACAGGGGTTGTTGGTTACCAGATTGAACAAGGTAAAACGACTAAAGTCGGTGGTTATGGTTTTCCGCATGATGATGAAGGCGGCGGTGCGTTTATTGGTCTTTTAGCGGCACGCGCAACGTTTAAATGTCTGGATGGTCGCGCAAGTTTTTCACCGGTTACCAAAGCGACCTTCGCGCATTTTAATGAAGATATGGACGCATTTATTCATTGGGCGAGTCACGCAAATTCAAGCGAGTTCGCAACACTCGCCCCATTTGTGATTGAAGAAGCTGCGAATGATGATACAGAGGCGAAAGTGATTTTGCAAACCGCGGCAAAGGCAATTGATGAAGTCGCTTTGGCTTTATCCGCGCAGCAAATAAGTTTGCAACCGCTGCCGTATTCACAATTGATGAAGTCGCTTTGGCTTTATCCGCGCAGCAAATAAGTTTGCAACCGCTGCCGTATTCA
>MGYG01000024.1 GCA_001801635.1 Gammaproteobacteria bacterium RIFCSPHIGHO2_12_FULL_43_28 | reverse complement strand
CCGATAACCCTGATCAACGTATTCAAGAAGACATCGCTGCACTCATTAATTTTTCCATTAATTTATCCATGGGGTTAATTAGCGCAATCACCACGTTTTTTGCTTTTATTTACGTATTATGGTCGCTCTCTGGTGTGTTGCATTTAGATTTGGGGTCATTGGGTGAATGGCATATTCCTGGGTATCTTGTTTGGGTCGCGATTGTTTATGCGATGATTGGTACGTTTGTTACCTTTAAAATTGGCTTTCCACTGGTGGGGCTTAACTTCGAGCAGCAACGACGCGAAGCAAATTTTCGTTTTGCGGCAATCGATGTGCGTCAGCATGCTGAACATATTGCACTCTATCAGGGTGAAGGCCATCAACATGGTATTTTGAGTAAAATTTTCGGCGGTGTTTTAGAAAACTGGTTTCGCATTATTAAACGACAAAAATTATTATTGTGGTTTACGGCCGGTTATAATCAAATCGCTGTGGCGTTGCCGCTTTTAGTGGCATTACCAAATTATTTTGAAAAAGTATTTATGTTAGGCGGGTTAATGCAAAGTTTGCGCGCTTTTTCCAGCATACAAGATGCATTATCGTTCCTTGTTAATTCATATACGCAAATTGCGGAATGGCGTGCAGTGATACAGCGTCTCATTACTTTCATGAACCATATGCAAGATATCAATGAGAAGGTCGCGCGTGATAATCAATTAACCATAAATAAAACAAATCAAACAAATATAATCACGCAAGCTGTTACGATCGATTTGCCGAATGGAAAAACATTATTAAAAAACATTAATCAAACGTTTACGCATGGACAAGATTATTTAATTAAAGGGCATTCAGGCATAGGTAAAAGTACGTTCTTGCGCGCGCTTGCTGGTGTGTGGCCTTATGCAAAGGGCGTGGTGACGATGCCATCAGCACAAGCAGTGATGTATTTACCACAAAAACCCTATATGCCAATTGGGACACTCGCAGAAGCCATGATGTTTCCAGATAAGGTACACCCTGAATGGGAAGCAAAATTACAAGGTTTACTAAAAGATTGCAATTTATCGCATTTAATTCCGCATTTGCATGAAACAGCGAGTTGGTCTCAACAATTGTCACCCGGCGAACAACAACGTATTGCCTTCGCGCGCGTGATTTTGCATGAACCTGATTGGATTTTTCTGGATGAGACAACGTCTATGCTTGATCTTGCGAATGAAAAAGCATTGTATGCTTTATTAAAAACCAAATTACCGCAGTGTTCTTTGGTGAGCGTGGGGCATAGACCCAGTCTTGAATCGTTTCATCAACATACGATTGATATGGCAGTTTATGCCTAACGCTGACAACGCTATAAAAGATTATCGTCAGGTGTGGTATTATAAGGGCATTTCAAAATGAGGGAAAATTATGTTTGGACTATTGCCGTTGCCATGGTGGGGATACGTCCTTGTTTTGCTGGGGTTAACGCAAACCACCATTTTCTCTGTGACCCTTTATCTGCATCGCTGCCAAGCCCATCGGGCGCTGGTGCTGCATCCTATTATCAGTCATTTTTTCCGCCTGTGGTTGTGGCTTACCACGGGTATGGTGACCAAAGAATGGGCGGCCATTCACCGTAAACATCATGCCAAGGTTGAGACTCTGGACGATCCGCACAGCCCGCAAGCGCTTGGAATTAAAACCGTCTTTTTTGAAGGGGCTGAACTTTATCGTAAGGAATCGAGAAATAAAGAAACCGTTGCCCGTTATGGCGAAGGAACCCCGGATGATTGGATAGAGCGCCACCTTTATTCACCTTACAGCTCGTTTGGGATTGTGGTCATGTTTGGCATTGATTTGATATTCTTTGGCCTGCCGGGCCTTACGATTTGGGCATTGCAAATGGCGTGGATTCCCTTCTTTGCCGCGGGCGTCATCAATGGCATCGGGCATTACGTGGGTTATCGCAATTATGAGTGTAAAGATGCTTCACGCAATATCGTGCCTATCGCCTTCTTTTTAGGTGGTGAAGAATTACATAATAACCACCATGCATTTGCGACTTCCGCCAAATTTTCCGCTAAATGGTGGGAGTTTGATATTGGCTGGTTTGCGATCAGATTATTGCAGGTATTCGGATTGGCAAAAGCAAAACGTGTGGTGCCAAGACCCACGATGAAACCTGGCAAGACGAATATTGATACCGATACGCTAAGGGCGATTATCACTTACCGTTTCCAGATCATGTCGCGTTATGCGCGAGAAGTTGTTTTGCCTGCGCTTAATGAAGAGAGAAAGCGTGCCGGTAGTGCTGGGGGCGCGCTACTAAAGAGCGCAAAAACGCTGTTAATTCGAGATGCTTCTATTATGAAAGCCTCGCAGGAAGCTTGTTTGACGAGGATATTGGATAACTTCCAGTCGTTACGTATTGTTTATCAGTTTCGTCTCCGTCTGCAAGCAATCTGGAGTCGCAGCACAGCAAGTCAAAAAGAGTTGCTAGATGCATTGCAAGAATGGTGCTATCAGGCAGAAGCAACGGGGATTGAGGCATTGGGTCGCTTTGCTGAGCGCTTGAAAAGTTATGTACCGCAGGAAGTTTGATAGCGAGCTTTTTTATGGGATAAGCCTTTCCTGGATTGCTTCGGCCAAACACTTCGTGGCCTCGCAACGACGTTCGAGAACATTCATCAAACAGTGTCATGCCAGCTAAAAGCACGCTGGCATGACACAGTATTTAAACATTTTCTTATTCCCCGAATTACGCACTGCGTGCTAATCCGGGCTACCTCTTAAGCTTAGATTTTACCTTCTTCAAACAGCACGTGCATGCCGTTTTTACCGGTTTCAGGATTATAAGCGCGTGGATCGTAGGACTTCAAAGCCAACTTTTCAGTTGTCTTCTTTTTGTTTTTAGTCGTGGTACGAAACGTTCCCGTCTTTTTACCTGCTTTCGTTTTGCCGGTGGAAACCATTTTGATTTTATCACGCATACTGATTACCTTATCCGCAAAGTTGGTCGCAAAGGTGCATACTGTCTAAAACCGCTTCGATGCCGTATTTGTCAATAATACGGATACCACGGGTGCTGACACGGATGCGTATAAAACGATTTTCGTTTTCTAACCAGAAGCGTTTGTATTGCAAATTCGGCAGATAACGACGCTTGGTTTTGTTATTGGCATGGGAGACATTGTTTCCCACTAATGGGCCTTTGCCCGTGATTGGACACTTTTTAGCCATGGCTTGCTCTCTATTCGTCTTTAAATGTTTCTAGGCGTTTCTTTAATACACAAGGTCGCCATTTATACCAGAAAGCGAATAGGAGAGCAATAACCAGGAAGGAGGTTCTCCGCCCCTTGGCAATTGGCAATTTCAGCGCCTGATGTTATCTTGTACCACACGAATTCGCGGGTGAGGCAGGTCGGCGTGGCACGGTTTCTAACTAACAAACATATCTTATTGGGGATCACAGGCAGTATTGCCGCTTATAAAAGTGCCGATTTAGTGCGGCGGCTTAGAGAAGCGGGCGCCATCGTCCGTGTGGCAATGACAGAAAATGCCAAGCAATTCATCACCCCGCTCACTATGCAAGCCGTCTCGGGTTTTCCTGTGCACGATCATTTATTCGATAGCGCAGCGGAAGCCGCAATGGGGCATATTGAACTTGCGCGTTGGGCAGATCTCATTCTGATCGCACCTGCGACCGCCGATTTCATGGCAAGACTTGCCACTGGGATGGCGGATGATTTACTGACGACGCTTTGTCTTGCCACCAAAGCACCTATCGCCTTAGCACCCGCCATGAACCAAGGCATGTGGCGCGCAACGCTCACGCAAGAAAACGAAGCCCGCTTAAAAAAAAGTGGCGTTATTTTGTTGGGGCCTGCGGAAGGCGATCAAGCCTGCGGTGATGTGGGCCCTGGTCGCATGATGGAACCTGCTGATTTGCTGCAAAAAGTAAATGAATTATTCAGAACGGGCACCCTTGCTGGTTGTCGGGTATTGATAACGGCGGGGCCTACGCATGAAGCGATTGATCCGGTGCGCTACTTTTCAAATAACAGTAGCGGCAAGATGGGTTATGCGCTCGCTGAAGCCGCGCGTGAAGCCGGTGCGGCTGTCACCTTAGTGAGCGGCCCTGTGCAACAGAAACCGCCTGCAGGGGTTACGATGCTGCCTGTGGTGAGCGCGCAAGAGATGTATGCGGCAGTAATGAGAAATATCGGCGAATATGATATCTTTCTTGCGGTCGCGGCCGTGAGTGACTATCGCTCACAAACGATCGCAACGCAAAAAATCCATAAGACCGATGGTCTGATGAGCATAAGTCTGGAGCGAAATCCTGACATTGCAGCGAGTGTTGGTGCGCTGCCTGATCATCCTTTTATCGTTGGGTTTGCAGCGGAAACTGAGAATGTCATTGAGAGTGCAATGCAAAAACGCCAGCGTAAAAACCTGGATTTAATCGTTGCAAATCGTGTTGGCGACGGTGTCGGCATGGGTAGTGATGACAATGAAGTGACGGTGTTAGGTGAAGAGCTTACATTGCATTTACCTAAAACCACGAAACAAAAGCTAGCGAGAGAATTAATCGCTATCATTGCGGAACGATTTAAAAAGTGAGGCAAACATGTTATCAACAGAAAAAACATTATCAGCACAACCTTTACCGAATGAAAAAACCATTCAGTTAAAAATTTTAGATCCACGCTTTGGTAATGATATTCCTTTGCCGCGTTATGAAACGGCGGATGCAGCTGGACTTGATTTACGTGCTTCGTTAAATGAACCCTTGACCATCCAACCAGGCGAAACGCATTTAATTCCAACGGGCCTTTCGGTTTATGTGGGCGATCCACACATGGCGGCCGTGATATTACCGCGTTCTGGTTTAGGTCATAAGCATGGTTTGGTGCTTGGTAATTTAGTGGGTTTGATTGATGCAGATTATCAAGGGCCGCTGATGGTTTCTTGTTGGAATCGTGGACAGGCCGCTTACACTATTCAACCGTATGATCGCATCGCGCAATTGGTTTTCTTGCCGATTGTGCGCGCGCAATTTGAAGTGGTCAATGAATTTAGCGCAACTGAGCGAGGTAACGGTGGCTTTGGACATTCAGGAAAAAATTAATGCCATACGATCAAGCGTTGTTAAGTCCCACTATTTTTCGTGCCTATGATATTCGCGGCATTGTCGGTGAAACGCTCACCGAAGATAGTGTGCGATTAATCGGTCAAGCATTCGGTTCACTCGTACAAGAGGAAGGCGAAACGCATGTGGTGGTTGCGCGCGATGGTCGTCTTTCGGGACCTACACTTTCAAAAGCACTCATTGAAGGGATTTGCCAATCCGGTTGTCATGTCACTGATATTGGGATGGCGCCAACACCCTTACTCTATTTTGCAACCGTAAAATTACCGCAACACGCAGGCGTGATGTTAACTGGCAGTCATAATCCTTCCAATTATAACGGATTGAAAATGGTGATGCAGGGTAAAGCATTGGCAGAAGTGCAAATTCAAACGCTTTATCAACGCATCATTGAAAAGCGACTTTCTCAAGGAGCGGGCATCGTCACTGAGCGTGATTTAACAGCGCAATATGCCGCTGAAATGCTGGATCAAATCCAGTTAAAACGACCACTTAACATTGTGATAGATAGTGGCAATGGAGTTGCTGGTCAGCTTGCACCGATGTTATTTCGCAAAATGGGTTGTGATGTCCACGAACTTTTTTGTGAAGTGGATGGACACTTTCCGCATCATCATCCTGATCCAAGCCAACCAGAAAATTTACAAGCTTTAATACGCGCTGTTCGTGAAAATAAAGCCGATATTGGTTTAGCATTTGATGGCGATGGCGATCGTTTAGGGGCTGTCACTAGCGATGGCGATATTGTTTGGCCGGATCGCATTTTAATGTTGTTTGCAAAATCACTCTTGGCAAAACATCAAAACGCAAAAATTATTTATGATGTGAAGTGTACGCACCATCTTGCTATCTTAATTAAGCAATTAGGTGGTGAGGCCATCATGTGGAAAACAGGCCATTCATTTATCAAAGCAAAGTTAGCTGAAATTAATGCGGCGATTGCGGGTGAGATGAGTGGACACTTCTTTTTTAAAGATCGTTGGTATGGTTTTGATGATGCGCTTTATGCTGGCGCGAGATTGCTGGAAATTCTTGCAGAACAAACCAAACAAAGCGCCGCCTTGTTTGCTGAAATCCCAGATAGCGTGAGCACGGCAGAATTAAAAGTCGCGGTGAGTGATGAAGAAAAATTCCAACTCATGCAGCGTTTAACCGATGAAGCTAATTTTAGCGACGCAAAAGATATTAATACGATCGATGGGTTACGCATTAATTTTGCGGATGGGTGGGGATTGATTCGTCCTTCCAATACCACGCCTTATTTAGTGTTACGTTTTGAAGCGATTAATGAAACGATTTTAAAAAACATTCAAGACTTGTTTCGTGTTTGGATGTTATCCGTTAAGCCAGATTTAGTATTGCCATTTTGAGGGGGCAAAAACACAATGGAATTTGATATTGTCATTGTGGGTGGTGGCATGGTGGGTTCTGCGCTTGCTTTATTGCTTGCTGAGAAGACACCGCTTTCCATTGCGGTGCTTGAAGCTTCAAATGCCGTTGAAACCTGGGCAGCGACGCATTATCACCACCGTGTTAGTGCAATCAATTTAGCCTCTGTTTCGCTTTTTCAAACCTTAAAATTGTGGGATAAGATTAAAGAAAAGCGAGTTAGTCCTTTTGATCGTATCGAAGTGTGGGATGCGAGTAAATATGGCGCCATTGCATTTGATAGTGCCGATATTGCAGAACCTCAGTTAGGTTATATTATCGAAAATAAATTGATTCAATCAGCGCTGCACGAATGCATTGCTCGGCATGCGCAAATTCAATTTTTTTCATCGATTGAATTAGTGCGGATAGAGAATACGGAAAAACATCTTTCACTGTTCACGCAAGATAATTGTGTATTTAAAACAAAACTCGCGGTCGCGGCTGACGGTGGCAAATCCTGGTTGCGTGAAGTGGCAGGCATCGATATCGTTAAAGAAGATTACGAGCAAGTCGCGATTGTTACGCATGTTAAAACAGAAAAGCCGCATGATAAAACCGCGCGACAAGTTTTTCTGCCGACAGGCCCGCTCGCCTTTTTGCCATTAACGGATTCGCAGCAGTCATCCGTTGTCTGGTCTTTACCTCGTGTAGAAGCACAGCGTGTGCTGTCATTAAAAGCAGATACCTTTAAAGCAGCGCTTACCTCAGCCTTTTCCGCAAAGCTTGGTGAGGTGGTAGACGTCGCAGAACGGTTCGCCTTTTCCTTATATCGCCAATACGCGAAACAATATGTTAAACCACGCATCGCCTTAGTGGGCGATGCTGCGCATATCGTGCATCCTTTGGCAGGGTTGGGCGTCAATATGGGTTTTGCGGATGTCACGAGTTTAGTCGACGTGATTGCAAATGCCGTTTCAAAGCAGCGTTCTTTTTCCTCTTATGCCACGCTGCGTCGTTACGAGCGGTGGCGTAAAGCCGATAACTTGCCGCTTTTCACGGGGATTGATGCGATTAAACGATTATTTGCGAGTGATAAACCATCGCTGCAGCAGTTACGATCAGTGGGTTTCAATCTCGTGAATGAAGTGCATGCGCTTAAAGCAATTTTTACGCAGCATGCGGTTCAACGGCCGTAGGACTTCTGTTTTTAATTGGTAAACGCTATACTCGTTTTCCGAAACGTAACCCCACTTGGTATTAAGGAAGGTGTATGGGTAAAAAAACACCATTTTATGATTTGCATGTAAAATCAAATGCAAAAATCGTCGATTTTGCAGGCTGGGAAATGCCGTTGCATTATGGCTCTCAATTAAAAGAACATCTTGAAGTGCGGCAACGCAGCGGGATGTTTGATGTCTCTCACATGGGTGTCGTTGATTTAAAAGGTCACGAGGCGACGGCTTATCTTCTGCATTTATTAGCGAATGACGTCTCACGTCTCACCCAAGGCAAAGCCTTGTATACTTGCATGTTAAATGAAGCAGGATGTGTGTTAGACGATTTAATTGTCTATAAAATCGATGAAAATGATTACCGTCTTGTGATTAATGCGGGTACGCGCGAGAAAGATTTAGCGTGGATGCGCAATAAAGCAGATGAATTTGAGGTGACGCTAATTGATCGAACTGATCTTTGCATGTTAGCGCTGCAAGGGCCTCTCGCTAAGCAAAAAATTTTAGCGTTACTGCAAGATCAGGCGGCTGATGCCGTGCAGCAGTTAAAACCATTTACGTTCATCACCATTCAACCACTTTTTATCGCGCGCACCGGAT
>MGYG01000023.1 GCA_001801635.1 Gammaproteobacteria bacterium RIFCSPHIGHO2_12_FULL_43_28 | reverse complement strand
TTGAATACCAATGGGATAAAATTTCTATCGTGAGACCAGCCAATGTGTACGGGCCTTACGATAATTTTGATCCAGCAAATGCCATGGTTATTCCTTCACTCATTAAACGTGCGATGGATGGAGAAAATCCATTAACCGTTTGGGGCGATGGTTCACCGATTCGTGATTTTATTCACGCGCGTGATGTGGCTCGCGGCATGATGTTAGCCGTTGAAAAAGGAATTAATGAACCCATTAATCTTGGCAGCGGTACCGGTGTCACGATCAAGGAAATTGCCGAAATCGTTGCAAATAATATTCCAGGCGACCCTATCGATTTAGTCTGGGATACGAGTAAGCCTGCAGGGGACGCCAAGCGTTTAATGGATATGACACGTGCAACGAGCCATGGTTTTGCACCAGCTATTTCAATTGAAGAAGGTATTAAAGAAACGATTGAGTGGTATGCAGCTAATCGCAGCCAAACGGATAATCGTTATAATGCCTTTACTGAAAAAGCCCATCTTCCAGAGAAAAGTATTTCCGCATGAGTCAGCCAGTTGCCATTATCACAGGCGCTAGCCGCGGCATTGGCGCTGCGGCGGCCATCTTATTAGCAGAACGCGGGTTTTCTATTTGCGTTAATTATTTAAATGCAAAAGAAAAAGCAGAAGAAGTCGTTAACGCAATCAAGCATAAAAACGGTAAGGCGATTGCTATCAAAGCAGATATGGGCAACGAAAATGAGATTATGCGCTTATTTGCCGACGTCGATGCAGCACTTGGTCCAGTGAGTGCATTAGTGAATAACGCCGGCATTAACGGCGGTAGTTGTGATCTTGCCTCCATTTCATTCGATACGTTACACTCTGTTTTCGCGATCAATGTCTTTGGTACGTTTATTGCCTGCCGTGAAGCAATCAAACGCATGAAGCAAATTGGTGGCGGCAACATTGTCAATATCAGCTCTGAAGCGGCGAAATTCGGCGGCACTAAAATCGCGCATTATTCTGCCTCAAAAGCGGCGATTAATACTTTCACCCTCGCACTTGCACGCGAAACCGCACCGTTTAATATTCGTGTGAATGCCGTCAGTCCTGGTGTGATCGATACAGAAATTCACCATGCTTCATCGCCAGAGAGAATTGAGAATTTATTAAAATCTCTGCCCATGGGCAGAATGGGAAAAACAGAGGAAGTCGCTGAATTAATTGGCTGGTTATTGTCACCGCAATCTTCTTACGTCAGTGGCGCCATTATTCCAGTGACTGGCTCGAGATAAGCAGCGATTGCCGCTGAAGAAAAGAAATGTCATCCTGAGGCATGTTTTTTGAGAGTGTTTATGGAACCGTGTCATGCCAACGTGAAACCGTGTCATGCCAACGTGAAACTGTGTCATGCCAGCGTGAAGCTGTGTCATGCCAGCATGCTTTTAGCTGGCATCTAGGCTTTTCTCAGGTTCATGGATGCCAGCTAAAAGCATGCTGGCATGACACACAGTTTGATGATACATATAAACCACTGAGACGGTATAAGAGAAAAAAATGTTCCTATCCATATTCGCAGCAACATGCCGGCCAAATAATATTGTCGGATTTTTAGATAATCTCGCTGAAACAGCTAACGATCCTGGCTCTTTTGAAGTCCTCATCAAACTCGATGAGGGTGCTGATGAACTTATTCAACTCATCGAGAATTACCAGAAAACAGCAAGTTTCTCCATTAAATATTTAGCGCTGCCTAAATTAGACGGCTATTACTCACTGGATGTAGGCTACAATGAATTATTAAAAATCGCGCACAAAGACGCCTATTTCTGCTGGCTGTTAACAGATGAAATCCGCCTTAAAACCAAAGGCTGGGATGCCATTTTAAAAAAATATATCAGTTTTTATCCCGATGATGTTTTCCGTATCAAGTTATCCATCTTCCAGTCAAAAAATTATATTGATTTTGCAGAGTGCCTCCCCTGCCCTGATAACTATGCAGTCACCACACGTAAATGGCTTGAAATCACCGGTGGTTGGGGACATTTCTGGGGGCCCGATTCCTGGCACCAGTGTATCGATTATTATTTAGGTTTATGCAAAAATCCTGCGTATCCCTTCGGTACCTGGCGCTCGTTCCCCATTTTTGATATTAACGTTAGCGGGCAGGAAGCGGGCCTTCTAATCCCAGACCGCCGCAGCCTCATGGAACGCAAGAAAAACATTTGGCTGGGCTGGCGCAAGCACAGCACCCACCAAGCACAAGAAAATTATTTTAAATTAGCACAACGACTTGCCTTGCATACTTACGCACACTACCTCAACCTAAAAACCTATGTTTTGTGCGAAAACTTGATTAACAAAACAGTTTTACTGTATTCCGAAGACCATAAAAAAATATATTATTGTCTTAAATACAAATTACCAACATTTAAACTTAATTATTTGATCGGATATAAAACGTTTAATCCGTTACAGTTGGTTCCGTTTTTATTCGTACTGAAATGCCACGTGGCGTTTCATGTTAGAGGCATTTTAAATCGCATTAATGAAGCACAGCAAGTGCCAGAAAAGCAAAACATAGCATTAAAGCTTGCCTATCTTTCGCTGACAGCAATGCAGGGCTTAAACAAAATATATCGAGTCAACAAGAAAAAACTGCGAAAAAAACTGCGAAAGCTGCGCCGCGCTGTGCTGCAGCCGTTTAAATCCAAAGAAAAAATTGTGTCTGTCAGCTATAAATACGATGGCAAGCAGTTAAACTTTATGCAATACAATAAAATTTCAGAAGAGGATGAAGCAACCCCGACACCTCAACCAGTAGAACGAAACTCTTGATCGATTTCGTTGGTATCGCAGTGCAGCATATCACATGATTGCACTGCGCTTTCCATTGCGCGATATCTCTCTTGCTGCGATTTATAAAGTGCCAATGCCCATTCCATATCTTTTTCAGGGGTTTTAACCAGCGATTTTGGCCAGCCTGGCTGGCGAAATAAACCTAAAAATTTCTTTTCTGCCGGCAATGCGGGTGGTGGTCCAATCAAAAACGCTGCTGTTTTATCAAGTACATATTGAATTAAGGCACGAGTGGTCATAAAAAACAATTTCGTATTTTTCTGCAACCGCCCTATTTTAGCAACTGGGATTTGCCTATCAATCGCAGCTAATTGCTTAAAAACGGCTTTCAGTGAAGCAGGAAAAGCAAGGCGGACACAAAGATCAAGCAGGAATGCTGTTTTGTAAGGTAAGCACTTATTTAAAATTCGATTTGCGTGGCACAATAATTTGTTTCTGAGCGGTGCCACTCTGGGTTCTAACCACCATTTAGAACGCACATAAGTAAACCTGAATTTTCTAGCAAGATTAATAAAGAAATACGTTAAGCGCGGCAATTGATAAGACACTTCACGACGCACGACACCTGTTTCATCTATCACTTGCACGGATTTATTCACTGAGCTCTGTCGCAACTCAAATTGCTGAATTCCCTGTTTGACAGCCCAAATATAGGAAGAAACACGTTTGGCCAAATAAGAAAAATATTCCTGCCGATGATGCGACATATTGCGATTCCAGACTTTAATCATCCACAATTCTCGGTTCTTCATCATTTCAGGCGAAACGCCAATACCAAATTCAAGACCACTAAATTTAATATCGAGGAGCGGAACATCACGGAAAACGCCTTGATCGTAAAATGGCGTAGCTGCATAACGATAACCTTGATCGCCCAGCCCCATGTGATAAGCAACAAACTGATGATACACATCTGATGCCCAGCAGCATGAACCAAAGCCTAACGTTAAGGTCAGCCATTTGCGGGAATAAATAGGAAAACTATCGGGTGTTACATTACAGGTAAATGGCATGACATTATTATTTAATTTAAACGTTGACATCCGCAATCTGAAAACATGATCTGGGAAATAACCAATGTATTTTTGCAGTATTTCATCCCAATGCTGCGTCTCGAAACGCACTTCATCAGAAATAGATTGCACAAAATAACTATCAGGCGAACTCATCAGAAATAATTCGTTGCAGGTAAGCCAAAGTGAAGTGAGGCCGTTTAAGCGTGGTGTAATCACATACTTAATGGTGAATTGCCGTTTTGCAACTTCTTCTTCGATAAATTGCTTTGCTTCTGGCTGATCTTCATCCAATTTTAACATGAGCTCGACCACGTCAGGATTTTTAACTGTCGCTTCGATATTATCTAAAAATCCTTTCACCACATTTAAATTGCGGCTAAACATGATAAAACTGATCAGCTTCTTTTCCAAGGTAAACTCCTTACATAATCGAACCTATTTATGAAACCGTGTCATGCCAGCATGAAACCGTGTCATGCCAGCATGAAGCTGTGTCATGCCAGCGTGAAACCGTGTCATGCCAGCATGAAGCTGTGTCATGCCAGCATGAAGCTGTGTCATGCCAGCATGCTTTTAGCTGGCATCCAGGCCTTTCTCGGGTTTATTCTGGATGCCAGCTTTCGCTGGCATGACACAGTTATAATCATTACGTCAGTTGAACAATATTACGCTGGGCATATTTGCCGACTCTGAATTTTTCGCCGGTTTTAATGTAGGTACATAACAATACATACCTAAATTCATTTGTCATATTCATGTTAGACCCATGCACGAGATTGCCATGAATAAAGAGTGCCGATCCTTTTGGAACGGAAACATTTATTGGCTGGTACTGCGATGGCACAATACAATTCTCATTATTTGCATTGGGATCTTGGGCTTGCTCTGGCCGTAAATTCGTTTTTTGTACGGGTAACAACCTTTCTTTGTGGCTGCCCGGATACACAATCAGCCCACCTTTTTCAGGCGTGGTGTCTGTCAACGCAATCCAGGCAGAAAGAAAAACCCCATAGTTTGCTTCAACAAAAAAATTATCTTGATGCAAGGAAAATCCTCGGGTTCCGGGTTTACAAAAGAAAAACTCTGTTTGCAATCCGACAGGATCTCCATAACAAAATAAACGTACCATCTCAACAATTTTTGGTGTTTTTAATGCATCCAGGAATAAAGCGTCGCTACGATGCGGCATCATTTGCGGGCGATAAGAGCTATTTTTTGCATTCTCAAGCTGTGCTGAGCGTGCAATTAATTGCTCACATCTGTCACAATTAATGATATTATCTTCAATATAGTAACCTTTTTCTTCATACTCTTTTAACTTCAGTGCATTATGTGTTTGTTGCACAGTAAAAAGAGACCGGCGCTTCATTTCTTCAGTATGCATTTGCTTTTGGCTTTTAACTTAGATATGATTCAAACGCAGATATTAAAGGTAAATTTCAAACTAAGCAACTTTTTGTGTATCACTCCACATGATGACAGTCACAACTAACGCAGCAGAAAAGCAAAATATAAACCATCTCTCTTCTGAAGAAAAAATGCAATTGGCAAAAGCCATTTATGCGAACACCAGTTACTTCGAACAAATGTTTCACGCTAGCCAAATCGAAATCAACTGTCAGCCATTTGCTGACCAGTTTCAGCAAGCCATCAGCCGACTGCTGCTAGAAAAAAAACTCATCCCCGCCGCCATCCCCTTAGAACGTTTACATGAATGTCTAGCTGATGAAATGCGCGCATACAATTTTAATGATGGCATCAACCAAATCAGTACTCATTTTTATGAAACCGATGCAAGTTTCATGCAAATTTATTACGATTTTATCCGGTTTCTCCAAACGGCATTGGTACACGAACCGTTCTTGTTTCAAGCGACACCCACCATACGCATTCATTGCCCAAATGCGGAAAATAGCCACCATTATCCGCGTTATCATACGGATATTGGCTACGGGCATCCGCCCGAAGAAATTAATGTATGGCTGCCATTAACACCGCTTTTAGACGGGCATAGCTTTCGTCTCATGTCAGTCGCAGAATCGAAAAAATTACTCGGCCGGTTTGATTACGATTTCAACGCCTTTATTGGGCATGCCATTCACAATCACGTATTTTCCCGCGAATGCGATCTGCTCTCACAACCCGTGACAACAGCCTTTGGTCGCCTGCTCGCATTTGACTCACGCTCAGTACACACAGGTGAGCCATTAAAAACCCATACGCGGATTTCTATCGATATCCGCATTGTACCCGTCAAACAATTTGCGCTTCGCGCAGTCGATTACCAGGGCTCGGGTAGAAGAAAAATCCTTTTCCAGCCCGGCCATTGTTATCACGAAAAAAATTCGCAACAGTTATCTGGAGAAGAATAAAAATGTGCAGCCAATCCGTCTTAAAATTTATTGCTAATGAAAAACCCATATTCAATGCTGATTACGCCATTTTAGGTTCGCCCGTCAGGCATATGTTCATGATCGCCACCGTCTGGTATTTAAGCAAAGTCATGAAAAAAGAGAATTTTCATATTTTAGAAGTCGGTTCTTGGGTCGGTGCCTCAGCACTTTCGTTTGCGCAAGGACTAAAAAGTCATTGTAACGCAACTGGCACGATTACCTGTGTTGATGCCTGGCAGCCATTTTTCGATCGATCACTACATACTGATGATGTGTACCGCAAGATGGAAGAAGCCCTCATTTCTGACACTGCCTATCAGCTTTTCCTACACAACACTAACACGTTGCCCAAAACCATTACTTGCCAGCATTTACGCGGTCAAAGCGATGCTATTTTGCCAATTTTACGTGAGAAAAGTTTTGATATCATTTTTGTCGATGCAAACCATACCTATGCAGCGGTGTTAAACGACATTAAAAACGCAATCCCTTTATTAAAAGAGGGCGGAATCTTGTGTGGCGATGATTTAAATAAGCAATTGCATGAAGTCAATGCGGCACACGCAAGATCTCACGCTGACCGTGATTTCGTCAAAGATCCAGAAAAAGGCTTTGGTTATCATCCAGGCGTGACACTCGCCGTCGCAGAAGTTTTTGCTGAAGTATCTGTTTGGGGCGGCTACTGGGCCATGCAAAAACATCAAGACACTTGGAAGAAAATTTCACTGCAAGGCATGCCAGAAGAATATCCTGAACATTTTCCAGAGCACACCTTGCAACGAGTCAAGTCTGCATTTAAGGATATTGTTATATAACGGAAATGTGTTGACGTACCAAAACCTTTTCACCTTGCAGCTCAAATGAAAAACCATAATTTTCGGCTGCAGGTGACTGATGAGATAATTTAACGGCAGAAAATCGCAACCCATGCCAAGGGCATTGAATTTGGTTATTTTTGCATACCTTGCCTGCACTCAAATCGCCGCCCTCATGCGGGCAAACAGATGGCCAAATGAGTAATTCGCCTGATTGTTGCTTTTCTAATAAAAATACATTCTCACCTAATTCAATTTTAGTTAATTGATTGAATGGTAATGGATCAAGCGAAATTACAGCAGCTTCTGGCAATGCCGGATAAATCGTATTGCGCATGGTGAGATTAGCACTGAGATAATCGACCGGATCAGATGCAAAACGATAACCTTTTTTGCGCAGTGCATATCGCCGTGTGCGAATCTGTGCATCTTCTTCTTGTAAGCGCGTATTTAACTTAAAGAATTTACGACTCAGTGGTTTATGCAACAGCTTGAGCCATTTATGCGAAACAATGTTCCATTCAATATTTAAGGTAACAATTTCATTCTCTTCGTGCATCGATATCACAAGATGCACGAAAATCAACCCGGCAATTGTCATGATTTGATAATATAGTCCAGGTTTAATACGAATATCGCTTACTGTTATAAAGATTGGTAAACGCTTCCAGCGTGTTAACGACACGGCAAATTCTTTGCCGAGGGCGATACGTACCGCTTCTTCATAAGTGTGATGAATATAGGGACGATGTAACTGGTCCATATGGTTCCATTCCATATCCGCCAATGTATTTTCAACTTTTATCGAGAAATTGTCTTTCGTGACCGCAACGTTTTTAGCAAATGATTTATATTGGCCTTCAAGCAAATCAGGCTTGATGTACTTAAGCATTAAGAATGGTCCTTCACTGCATCGACAGTCACAACGTCACTACAAATATTTTTCGTCCCAAACCATTTAAAGAGATACATTCGACATATCATTTTTACAATACACCAGCCATTATACAATACCGACATTTTACTAATACCACCGATTCTTTTTGGTTCATCGCCAGGTATTTCATAAACCGTTAAATTTCTGACGGCTGCGACAGCAGAAACCAGTGGTTCAAAAACCGGTCCCTCAAGACAACGAGCAAATTCAGGGTATTTAGCGATTTTAACATCAAAACCACGATAAATGGTGAGTGAATCTGTAATCGGTAATTTACCTAGCCAGCGGATACATTTGGTAAACATAAAATTTCCAAACGCCGTAACGAAGCTATCATCATAAGACTTTGCTGGGGGCAAATAGCGCGAGATAACCACTACATCATAACCAGCGCGCAGCTTTTCAACCAACTCGGGCAATTGCTCAACCATACAATTACCGTCTAAACTAAATTCGATAACGCAATCGGTATTTAAGGTTGCAACTGCATCCATCACACCTGCCGCTAATCCTTTACGCAGTTGTGACATAATGCGAATATTGTTTTCGATCGCATATTCAACCGTACCATCCGTTGAGCCACCATCTACAACGAGGATGTCATCGAATAATGATTGATCTATTGTAGGAAATATTTTTTTAAACCCGACTACTTCATTCAGCGTTGGTAACAGTAAAGCAATCGTCTTGGTTTTTTTGGCTTGCATTTTTTTCACCTCAAATTCTGTGTGTTAAATCATAACTGCTCGCTCGTCATTGCGAGGCTTAAGAGCGTTTAGCCGAAGCAATCCAGATGTCTTCGAATAACTAGATTGCCGCGCCCGCAAAAAACGCGAGCTCGCAATGACGAGCGAATAGTTACATTAAATCCCAATTTTCCCACCGGCACAAATCTGGTTTTTTTCACGATTAAACAACCATGCATTGACATATCGGCCATGCAACAACATCGTATTCACCGCTCCTTGCCAAGTCTGCAGTTGTTCTCGCTTGACAAGCAACGGCAAACTGTAACCGATAAGCTTATTCTGTTGATTAGTGAACAATAAGCTCCACTGTGATGGAGATTTTACTAACGATAATTGAGTTTCTACAACTAGCATCGCACTCCCTTTTGCACGTAAATCTGCGCGAATTTCATGCGTCATCGCAAATTCGCAGGGGGCAACCGCAGCATTTACCTCACGGAAGTGCTGATTCATTTCTTGCGTAGGCCACAAGAAGTACGCACCGTGATGATATTTTTTTTGTATCGCATCATTGAAGGCAAGATTTCGCAAATTTTCAGCACTATCTGAAAAATCAAAATAATGTGCCAACGCTGGATTGATTGGGATGCCAGTGCTAAGCGCAATAAAATAGGGATTATATCTACTGGGTCGATAGAGATAAGTA
>MGYG01000022.1 GCA_001801635.1 Gammaproteobacteria bacterium RIFCSPHIGHO2_12_FULL_43_28 | reverse complement strand
TGTAATGCCTAAACTAGATGCCAGCTAAAAGCACGCTGGCATGACAGAGCTTAATGTGGCATGACACAGTTTGATGAATGTTTTCGAGAATAGGGCCTAATTAAAGTGCTTCAACTGCCGTGCGCAATTTCTTCATTGCATTTTTTTCTAATTGACGAATACGCTCAGCAGAGACCTGGTATTTATCGGCGAGATCTTGCAATGTAGATTTGCTATCATCCAGCCAGCGAGTGCGGATAATTTCCTGACTGCGCTCATCCAGGCTTGACAATGCATGATGAATGGTTTCGGTGGATTGTGCAGCCCAGTCACTGTCTTCCATTTCATTTGCTGGATTATAACGATGATCTTCTAAATAACCCGCAGGCGCAAAGTTAGTTTCATTGTCATCATCTTGATGTGCTTCAAAGGAAGCATCCGAAGCGGCAAGCCGCATTTCCATTTCTCTAACGGTTTCTGGTTTTACGTTTAAGTCTTTTGCAATATCGTCCACTTCTTGTTGTGTCATCCAGCCCAGGCGTTTTTTCATGTGACGCAAGTTAAAGAAAAGCTTGCGTTGCGCTTTGGTCGTGGCGACTTTCACAATACGCCAGTTACGCAAAATGTATTCGTGGATTTCCGCTTTGATCCAGTGCATCGCGAAGGTGACGAGGCGCACGCCCATTTGGGGATTGAAGCGCTTGACCGCCTTCATCAAGCCAATATTGCCTTCTTGAATGAGATCAGCGAGCGGTAAGCCATAGCCGAGGTAGCCTTTGGCAACGCGGGCGACGTAGCGCAGATGCGATAAAATCAATTGCCTGGCGGATGCCAAGTCATTGCTTTGTTGAAGCTTGAGAGCGAGTTCGTGCTCTTCTTCCGCGGTCAGTAGCGGAATTTGGTTGATGTAATGCAGATAAGCTTCCAGACTGCCTTTAGGCAGTCTAAGATCGGCAAGTCGTAAGCTCTTGTTTATATTGACCATATTTACCACTCTCTCAGTATTCTCTTATCTTTTTTGACGGGCTAATCTTACTAAATTTGGACTGCCTTTGGCAAGTGGCTGCCATTCTCCTGCCATTCTCCTCTCGAAGGGGGTAATGGCGTCGTTGACCGTTACTCGGCAAAGAGTGCATCGACAAAATCATCTGGGTCAAAGGGGCGCAAATCTAAAATGCCTTCGCCAACGCCGATATAGCGAATGGGGATCTTGGTTTCACGGGCAATGGCAAAAATAATTCCGCCTTTCGCTGTCCCATCGAGTTTGGTGAGTGCGATGGCAGTGACACCGATTGCCTCATTGAATTGTTTTACCTGATTGAGCGCATTTTGCCCCAGGGAGGCATCTAGCACGATGAGGACCTCGTGAGGGATAGTCGGGTCGATTTTGGCTAAGACGCGTTTTACTTTTTGGAGTTCCGCCATCAAGTTGGTTTGGGTATGCAAGCGCCCAGCCGTATCGGCGAGTAAAATATCAACGCCACGGGCACGAGCGGCTTCCATGGCATCATAAATAACGGCGGCCGTATCAGCGCCCGGTTGTTGGGCAATGACGGGGATTTGATTGCGCTCTCCCCACACTTGTAGTTGTTCAATCGCCGCGGCACGGAAAGTATCGCCTGCGGCCAGCATGACGTTATTCCCCGCTTCTTTAAAGTGATGGGCGAGTTTGCCTATCGTCGTCGTTTTACCTGACCCATTAATACCGACAACGAGCATGACGTAAGGTTTTGCGTTTTCAGGCGTTTTTATGGGGGTTTGATTGGCGCGTAAAATCGCTTTCATTTCAGCTTGCAGCGATTTTAGTGCCGCCGAAGGATCCGCTAATTCTTTACGCGCGAGCTTGTCAGTGAGGGATTTTATTAGTTGTTCGGTGGTTTCAACGCCGACATCAGCTGAGAGCAACAGCATTTCAATTTCATCAAACACTTCTTTATCAAGTATTTTTTTGCCAGCAAAAAGCGTCACAATGCCGCTTGCCAAATTGGCACGGGTTTTGGCTAAGCCTTGTTTTAGGCGGCCAAAGAAGCTTGGTGATGTCTTTGGTGTTTCATTTTCGGTGGTAATGATTTCTTCGTTATTTTTTTTTCGTTTGAGAAAATCGAACATGTTACTTTCCTTCAGTTTCAAGGAAGCGATAGTGCTTCAAAAAATGATTTCGGGTCAAGCTTGCTGGTTCTTGTCGCATATACGGCAGGGTGGGTTGATGTTAGCATAAGTCTTTCGCGAGAGGTATGAGAGAGAATGCAAGGGTATGTTCGAATTATCAGTGGCAAGTGGCGCGGGCGTCGTTTAAAAATACCGGATGAGATGGGGTTACGACCGACCCCTGACCGTGTGCGCGAGACGCTTTTTAACTGGCTTTCGCAAACGATTGTGGGCGCACGTTGTCTTGATTTATTCGCAGGCAGTGGGGCACTTGGTTTTGAAGCACTTTCAAGAGGTGCTTTGCAAGTTACGCTGGTGGATCAATCGCTTGCCGTCGTGAAACTGTTGCAAGAAGCGCTTCTATCGTTCAAGGTGGATAACGCGTTCATCTATCAAGCAAGGGTCCCGGAAGGATTGCAAAAACCTGCGCAACCTTTTGATGTCGTTTTTCTTGACCCGCCTTATCAAGCGAATCTCTTATTACCGAGTTGTTATTATCTTGAAGCGCACGGATTTTTAGCGGATCCTGCTTTGATCTATCTGGAAGCGCGCGAGACAATCGAGGATAATGAACTGCCGCCCAATTGGCGTCTTATCAAAAGCAAAAAGGCAGGGCAAGTTGCCTATCATTTAGTAAAACGAGAAAAGGTCAGTGCATGAAAGCAAAACCAAGAATATTAACGGGCGATACCTCAACGGGACGTTTGCATTTAGGGCATTACGTCGGGTCGCTTGAAAACCGTATCAACATGCAAGACGATTATGATTGTTATTTTATTATTGCCAATATCCAGGCGCTCACCACAAGGTTAGATAGGCCGGCGGACGTTCATCAAAACGTCATGGAAGTGATGCTCGATTATTTGGCGGCTGGTATTGATCCCAAAAAGAGTACGGTTTTTATTCAATCTGAAATCCCGGCCATTGCTGAATTGACCGTTTTTTTCAGTTTGCTGGTTCCCTGTCCGCGTTTAATGCGCAATCCAACTATTAAAGATGAAATTCGTGATAAAGGCTTGGGCGATAATTATTCCATGGGATTTTTGATGTATCCCATCAGTCAGGTGGCTGATATTTTAGCGTTTAGACCCGAGGTGGTGCCGGTTGGTGAAGATCAAATTCCCCATCTTGAATTGACCCGTGAAGTGGCGCGGCGATTTAACCAACTCTTTTGTCACGTTGATCCGCACACGGAAGATGCTGATTATCTCAGTAAAGGCGGCCTTTTCCCCATCATAGAAGCTAAGCTCGGCCGTACGCGACGTCTCGTTGGGATCAATGGCCCAGGACCTGATGGCAGTTTATTGAAAATGTCTAAGTCACTCAACAATGCTATTTACTTAAGTGATGACCCAGATACGATCAAAAAGAAAGTAATGTCCATGTACACAGATCCCAATCGTTTGAAGGCAACTGATAAAGGACAAGTTGAAAATAATCCATTGTGGATTTTTCATGAAACTTTTAATCCTGATAAGGCGTGGGTGCATGATGCAGAAGATCGGTATCGTGCGGGCACGATTGGTGATGTTGAGTGCAAACGCAAATTAGTCGATGTCTTGGTTGCGCTGATTGAACCCATGCGTGCACGGCGATCACAATATGAAAAGGATTTACATCAGGTTAAAACACTATTGCGCGAAGGCACAGCAAATGCTAATGAGCTTGCTAATCAAACCTTGCTTTTAGCGAAAGAAGCAATGCATCAGAGGTATTTCTAGTGAAAAATGATCAACCAACTAAGCCAGATTTGCGTCATTATCGTCTCGGCCCACTCACTTTACTTGAATTAATGGCCATCTTGGGTTTCCTTGGCATTTTCCTGACCTGGCTTATTGAACGATTTTTTATATAATGATGCTTGTTATCACCGCATAACATCTTTGCACTTGTTATTATTTAGGATAATATAAGCTTTCTAGGCATTTTTACATCAGACTTTGTGCATTGTTTTACCGAATGCCTTGACTTGAAAAAATTCCCTAGTCGTTTTGATTAAACAAAAAAGGATGTCCTTACCATGCGTAAAAAAATTTTATTAGCAACACTTGTCGGATTATCGGTTATTAGTATCGCTGCTTGCTCAAAAGGCGAGAATGGCAATCAAACGGACGAGTCAACCACGACTCCATTGCCGTTAGAACAATCCGCACCAGCAGCAACTGAACAACCAGCAACACCAGCAACACAAGATGTGACACAAGATGCGACACAAGACGCTTCACAACAAACCTCACAAGCAGGTGATGCGACACAATCGTTAGCAGCAGCTGCCGCCGATGCCCCCGATGCCAACAATGCTCCTGCAGATGCTAACCAAGATGTAGTAGCTTCAGCGTCAAACGGAGAGATGAGCGCGACTGACAGCTCAGCCTCATCCGAAGCCAGTATGCCTGCTACAGCGCAGTAATACGACGGTTACCCAATGTTAAGGACCGCTTCATCGCGGTCCTTGATATCAACCAATGCGTCTTTCATTTTCTTCTTTCACTTTATTGTTCATATTAAAAACAATTAACACATCCCTCTTACCGCTTTTGTCTATTTTGTGATAATCTTGAGCAAATTTTTCGGCTGATCAAGGCCCGGCTCTTACTATTGATAACTCAGGTAGCGATAATACAATGAAAAATAAACAATTTTCTAAGTTGTGTTGGTTGGTGGGGACTAGCTTTTTCACGCTCGCCTCTGTTTTATATGCAGAAGAGATACCGGTCAATTTGCCCGCTATACCGCAGGCGTCTCAACCGGCAGATAGCTTTCAGCCGGTCAATGTGCAAGCGAAGGCAGAGCCAGCAAAGCCGCAGACGAGGCTTTGGAACTTGCAAGATGCTGATATTTTAAGTGTTATCAATGAAGTTTCTCAGGAAACGGGGAAGAATTTTGTCGTTGATCCTCGGGTGAGCGGTAAAATATCCCTGATTTCAAGTAAGCCATTGAAGCACGAAGAAGTCTACCAAGTCTTCCTGTCTGTTTTGGGTATGCTAGGTTACTCCGCTATCCCGAGTGGCAATGTGGTCAAAATTATCCCCAATATGGAAAGTGGTGAACAGGCAACCGCGGTTGCTAATCTGTATTCACCTGGAAAAGGGGATGAAGTGGTCGTGCGCGTGGTACCACTTAAAAATGTCTCAGCCACCCAGTTAATTCCAGTGTTGCGACCACTGCTGCCACAATGGGCGAACATTTCTTCTTATTCACCAGGCAATGTGTTGATCTTATTGGGACGTGCTGAAAATTTACAACGACTGGTCAGCATCATTCAAGAAGTGGATGAAGCATCAAATAACAGTATTCAAATGATTCCATTGCACTACGCGCAGGCAACACAAGTGGCAACGGTGTTGAATAATCTTCAAGCCTCAGCGCGTTCCTCGGGTGAAATGCCAAATATTTCTATTGCCGTTGATGAACGTAGTAATAGTATTTTATTGAGTGGATCAAAAGCGATGCGCTTACGCATACGTGTGTTGATTTCACAACTCGATGCGCCAGCCGCTTCCCCTGCCGGCAATACAGAAGTTATTTATTTGCGTTATCTCGAAGCAAAGACCTTTGCGCCATTACTCGGAAAAATCGCACAAAATATCGCGGGCAAAGATAGTGGTTCTAGTGGTGCTTATCCTTCTGCCTCAGCCGGTGCAACGACAGGCGCTGCGACGGCTGAGTCAAAATTAGTGAACTCCACGTTGATACAAGCAGAACCCAATTCAAACGCTGTCATTGTTACGGCACCACCTGCATTGATGAAAGCACTTAAAGCGGTCATTGCAAAACTTGATATAAGACCGGCACAAGTGTTAGTGGAAGGCGTCATCGCACAAGTGGATGAAAGTGATTTGAAGAGCCTTGGTATTCAGTGGGGCAGTATCGCACCTAATGGTAGCGTGCAACCTACGGTTGTGACTGATTTTGCGCAGCTTGGTGCAGGGATTGTTGGTATTATCCCCAGTACGCAGCTGCGTGCCGTTTTGAGTGTGTTACAAAATGAGAATGGCGTTGATATTCTCTCCACACCGCAAGTGATGATTCTGGATAATCACAAAGCAACGATTGAAATCGGACAAGATGTACCCGAACAAACGGGTTCCTATGCAACAACGGGCCAAACCGGTACGGTAACACCATTTAATACCGTTGGTCGAAAACCAGTGACCCTGCGTTTAGATGTGACGCCACAAATCAATTTAGGTTCCTCTGTGCGCCTTAACATCAAACTTAAAAATGATACGTTGCAAAATCCACAAAATCCGGGGTTAAATCCGATTATTAACACGAGCCGCATTGAGAACTCCGTTATTGTGAATAGCGATGATATTTTGGTACTCGGTGGATTGATGAGTGATTCCAATAATGAAAATATAAATAAAGTGCCCATTCTCGGCGATTTACCGGGCGTTGGTGCGCTCTTTACACAAAAAACACGTAGTCAGTCTAAGAAAAATTTAATGGTATTTATCAAACCAGTCATTGTACATGGTAGCGATGATGCCATGGTGATTACCGAATCGCGTTACAATGGCATTCGTCGCGAACAGAGCAATTTTAGAGATGAGCTTTCCAATATTGGCGGTAAAGCATTAGAGCCAAAATTGCCAGCATGGGACCCATCGCGCGAATTACCAAAACCATTTGAGACAAACACACGATGAATAATCCGTTGCGCTTTGCTTACGCAAAACGACATGGCGTTTTAGTTTCATTGGTCGACAATCAGTTGGCGAAAGTATTATATTGTCAGCCGCCAGCGCTTTCAGTGTTAAATGAAATACGCCGCGTGCTGCAGCAACCGATCGAATTAGAACAGGTAAATGAAGCTACTTTTAATGAAGTACTCGTTAAAACGTACGAAACGGATTCGACAACGGCCATGCAAATGGCCGAAGATTTGGGTGATTCACTCAATCTTTCTGATTTAATGCAGGAATTACCAAGAGCAGAAGATTTACTCGAAAAACAAGATGATGCACCGATCATTCGTTTATTAAATGCGTTATTGAGCGAAGCAATTAAAGAAGATGCATCGGATGTGCATATCGAAACTTTCGAAGATCATCTGACGATTCGTTTTCGGGTTGATGGTATTTTGCGGCAAGTGTTAGAGCCGCCACGTGTGCTAGCCCCACTGATTATTTCCCGTATTAAAGTGATGGCACGTTTGGATATCGCTGAAAAGCGTTTGCCGCAAGATGGTCGTATTACCTTGCGTGTTGGTGGACGAGCAGTGGATGTGCGTGTATCAACCATGCCAACCAATCACGGCGAACGCGCTGTTTTACGTGTATTAGATAAACGAAGTTCGGGACTTGATTTAGCGGAACTTGGAATGGAAGCGAACACGTTGACCTTACTGCGCTCACTCATTACAAGACCTCACGGCATTATATTAGTGACAGGGCCGACGGGTTCAGGTAAAACAACCACGCTTTATGCAGCGCTTAGCGTTTTAAATGATAAAAAACGCAATATTTTGACGGTGGAAGATCCGATTGAATATGATTTATCAGGGATTGGTCAAACACCGGTGAATCCAAAAATTGATATGACATTTGCAAAAGGTTTACGTGCGATTTTGCGTCAAGATCCCGATGTGGTGATGGTCGGTGAAATTCGTGATCTTGAGACGGCGCAAATTGCGATTCAAGCAAGTTTGACCGGGCATTTAGTATTATCAACCTTGCATACCAATAGTGCGATTGGTGCTATCACGCGTTTGGATGATATGGGTGTTGAACCATTTTTATTAGCATCCAGTTTGGCTGGTGTGCTTGCACAACGTTTGATGCGCATCTTGTGTAAGCATTGTAAAAAATCACAAGTTGCAACGGCGAAAGAAGCTGAATTACTAGGGGCTGATCCGACAAATCCACCGCTTCTTTATCATCCGGTTGGGTGTGATCATTGCAGACAAACGGGATATGCGGGACGCAGCGGTGTGTACGAATTAATTGCGATTGATGAAACACTGCAAACCATGATTCATGATCGAA
>MGYG01000021.1 GCA_001801635.1 Gammaproteobacteria bacterium RIFCSPHIGHO2_12_FULL_43_28 | reverse complement strand
CAAATTGTTTAATGACTTCATTCACATCCATTCTTTTATTCTTTTTTAACGCGGTTCCCGCAATGAATATTTTTTTAATTTCGTCTTTCATACTTAAGTCGAGGTCGATGTATCGATCAAAATTATCAAAATCGAACACTTCTTTATTTTTACTAATAAAGGACGTAATATCAAAAAGATTCGAAGGGTACACGTCCGGGTATTTTTCTTCTACACCTGACAGTTTACGCATAACAAAAAAATTGCCATAGTGACTGATCATTGGTTTCTTTGCCGCTAAATGTACTATTTCTTTGATATTATTATACTCATTCTTAAGTCTTTCAGAATTCGTTGATGCGTTGAAAAAGGCGGAGTCTCATTTAAAAGCGGGTCTCAACCAGCTTGGCGCAGGGCAAGGTGAACTCGCTGCAGATGATTTACGTTTAGCGCATCTTGCGCTCAGTGAAATCACGGGTGAATTTACCGCGGATGATTTACTGGGACGCATCTTTTCAAGTTTTTGTATTGGGAAATAAAACGTCCTTTGCAATGAGGTAGAAACACGAACTCAGGATAAGTGAATGAGAGCGTTAATAAAAAACCACGGGTGGCTTTTTTATTAATTCACCGCAGCGTTTGGATGAGATACACTCGATTGTCTTAGTAACCCGTATTGAGCAGCGCGAAATCCAGGATTCCGCTAATGCCCAATTCGAGTTATAAATACTATCTACTACTCAACCACATAACCAATTAATTCACGTTTAATTTTTTCTCCTATGTTGCGATAAAGGCTCGGTCTAACGGAACGATGTAATTCAATTAGTTTTCTAGTTAATAATAAACTCGGACTTTTATTATACCCGATCACGATATCATGGATAACATCCTCTGGCGTATCCGTATAATAAGCAATTCCCTTCAAATCATATTCATCACTAGATAAGATATCATTGATGATGCAACGAATAAGACTAGCCTCTATCACTTTAATCTCCTTATTGATATTGATATTGGAATTTGATAAACAATCATTATCAGGCTTTCTAATCAGTTCAAATAATTGAGATCCAATAAACAAAAATAATTCGGCCTCGAAAAATGCAATTTCGCTTTTAGATAAATGCTGAGCATTTATCTGTAATAATGAAAAATAGGATTGAATGGCAGGCATGATCTATATCCATAAAAATAGTTAATAATTCTAAAGCATATTCGGTTTAAAACTAATTTAAGACTATTTTGTTATATTGGTATAAATCGTATAATCAGGAGAAATAGGCGGGGAAATTCCCCTGAATTTCATCAAAAATGAATTTAAAGCTAAGAATAAATATATAACTATATATACCCACTACACTTCAAGATGCGAATCCTAACATCTCATCTTGCGGCGAATTTTAAACGTTTTTCAATCGAAAAACCTCACAATACCGTAAGTATTGCTGCGGTTTTTCTCAATCAAAACGTTTAAAATTCTTGCAATCTGAGCGTTATCACTTCGCATCTTGAAGTGTAGTGGGTATATGTATAGTAGATGCATAGCACAAAATATGCGTCAATCCAAATTGTATAGCTGTCGCGATTATTTCACCTTTTGACTTTGCTTGTAGTTTTAGCTTTATACTATCAATATACGACTCAACTGTTTTTGGTGATATCTTTATAACCTCGGCAATTTGCCGGGCACTATAACCAAGAAGCAACTTCTTAAATACCTCGATTTCTCGACCAGCTAAGTAAGCATTATTGAAGTCTTCTTCGTCTAGGTAAAATCGGTTATTAACAGAATCGTATTTACCAGCCTTCTTAACAAGTTGTTTACCGGTGATATCAATAAATGAGCCAACTAAGCCAATACATTTACCGCTGTTATTTAATAATTGATTCTCAGAAACTAAAATATCAGTAATATTATTGATTGTATCCGATGATTCAGCTGTATTGGTTCTAGCTTGGCCTTGCAAAACACCGTAATCACCCGCTTTAAAATAATTAGCGAGTTTTCGCCATGGCAGTTGTTCATCTGTTTTGCCAATAATTTGATTAGGGGATTCAAGCCCAGCTGCTTCAGCATAATGCTCATTGCAGTATAAATATCGGAATGATTTGTCTTTTGCCCAGATATATAAATTCAAATGATTAAGTATTTGTTCTTTCATTTCATATCTGCCTTCATATAATGAAGCCTTCCTTGGCACAAAATCCTAATGTGAAAATTAAGTTAGCAATTATTCATGGCACGCCTCCTCTCCTAATTGAGCTGACTTAAATAATCAAGTACAGCATCCATTTTTGAATTAATCTCATCGTAATCAACATTGGCAAGCTCTTTCTCTGTCATGACGAAATCACCATTTTTTAGATCATGTTTACAGTGTCTTATCATTCCATCGACCAACTTCTTGGTTAGTTCGAAGTGACACTGAAAACCATACACCCTATCTCCGTACCTGAATATTTGCCGTGGGCAACCCTCACTTTTTGCAATTAATTTTGCCCCTTTTGGTATTCCAGGCATATCACTATGCCAGTGCATTACATCGATTGTACTATCATATTGACTGAAAACCGGGTCACACTTTGCATCTTCAAGCAATGTTAGCGAATAACTACCAATCTCACGATTTGGGCTACGTTCAGTTTTCGCTCCCAAAGCTTCAGCGATAAGTTGTGCTCCAAGACATACCCCAATTATTTTTTTGTTTTTTTTCAACGCGATTTTTAGCATCTCTATTTCATCATTTAGATATGGTGTATTTTCGATAGTTAGCGGTGACTGCGGACCACCCATCATTACCACCATATCAAACGGTATTATTTCAGGTAGAGTCTCGCCAGCGTATGGCTTTACTTCTTCAATCAAATGACCATTATGTTCAGCCCATGTTTTTATGGAGCCAGGTTGCTCAAACGTAGCATGTGTCACGAGTAGTATTTTCATTTTTTATTAAGCTCCATCTGAAGTAAATAATTAGTAATGATGCTATGAATGCAAAAATTGCTACTGACAGTACAGGTAAAGTAAATATTGCGTTTATTCCCGTAGCAATTAATGCAGAAACTAAAAATTGAATAAGATTAATTATTGCTGCGCCTTGCCCCGCTGCGTTTTGCATATTTGCCATTGCACCTGTTATGGCCGATGACCTTACTATAGTAACGCCTATTATGATCACAGACATCGGTAGCAAACTTTGCAAAGCATAGGGCGGTATGAAATAAAACGCCAAGAACATCAAACTACCACCGATGCTAATTAGTAGTCCACCAACTTGCAGGAGTGTAATAACTGACTTTCTTTTTGCTAGCGTAGTTGAAGCAACCCCTGCTAAAAAGTAGATAAATCCATATACGATCATAAAGTAAGCAAATTGCAATGGGGTATATCTATAATTACCGATAAATATCTCAGCTGACATAATAATAAATACAAAATGTATCGCGTAAGCTAACATCGCAATCATTGCATAAAATATAAATTGGTGATCTTTTAAAATGGATAGATACGAGGATGCTACTGATAATGTTATGTGTGTACTAATGTTATTTTTAGTTTCTTGATATCCGAGAATTGTCATTATCAAAGCAAGGACAATTAATATAATACTTGCATAAAAGCCACCCTGCCAACTATATCGACCTAATAGCAATCCACCTATTGTTGGCGCAATAGCAATAGAAATGCCAGATGCGGTTGCGATCATTGATCTAACTTGAACTGCCCTTCCATCGACATACAAGTCTCGCACAATGGCATTCACTACCACGAATGATGATATGCCTAATGCCTGTAATATCCTTGCACAAAATAACACTTCGTAGCTTTTTGCATAAATACACAATATTGTTGCTATGGCTGCAATAGATAGTCCTATAATTAATACTGGCTTCCTGCCAAATGAATCTGATATAGCACCATAAATTAACTGACAGAAAGCAAATGCTATTGTAAACCCTGTGAATGTATACCCAATTTCACGCACATTCACATGAAATTGCTCAGCCATTGCTGGAATTCCAGGCAAATAAACATCAAGTGTAAAAACGCCTACTACTGCTATTAGCAGCAATAGTAACAAGGTATAGTAGTGTTTCATTTTATGCCCTAGCAAATCCTTCCGCCTTGAATGCATCTCGCACCCCTGAAATGCTATACACCCCAAGCCGCTCGAGATTGAAAAATGTTGATGAAGCAACAGAAAGTGCGCGCTTTACGCAAAAATCTTCTGGATAACTATCATCTATAATCATTTTAGCTGATTGCTTATCTACACCAATTTTCGCTAATGCATCAAAAAGCGCCACTTTATTAATATCAACAAAAGATTTAAGAATTTTTGGAAAAATGAGTCCTAAATATTGCTTTTCATCATCTGATAAATAATTCCATACGACCTCAAATAATGCAGAAAAATACATACAATGTTTTTTCTCATCTTCAGCATGATCGACAAATAAATTATAAATTGGCTCTATAACAATGCCTTTCATTGTTTCAGTAAGTTCTTTGGGCGCGATCGTTTCGGATGCAACTACAATGCCAAACCTCACCAAGAAATTTTCTCTTGATTTGTTCTGAGGGATAAGTTTACGCAAACCAATTAATCGCGAATTTTGCAACGGCCATGCCTCACTAACAGGCATACCAATGTAATCTCTAATCTGTTGCGTTGCTTCCATATTGAATTGTGCATGATATGCTTCATCTGTATAGATTTTAAATGCATCGACACGCATACGATCTGGTATAGGCACACCACTTTCACCAAGCGCCATATCTGCTAAGATGGTATTAACGAATTCATGCTCCAGGATAGTGCCGTACTCCAAAAACTGTAGCAGAAAACGACCAAGCAAATATTGTTCACATTCCCTATCCATACCTTTTAGCAACGGATGTTCAAGGATAGGTACCCCTTCCTTAATAAACCACCTACGTTCATTCAGCTCAGCATCTAAATGCTCACTGGTCATTTGGTATTTATTCGGTTTTGAACGAACCGAGGACACGGAGTCCCAATTGTCCAAATACTTTTGATATCTCAATAAATTAGAATTCTTGTTATTCATATTTTACTCACTTGCTTTAATATTGCGCCTTAAAGCTTCTCTTAAGGTTGAAATTTAGCAATGACAAGAGTATATGTCCAGAAAATAACTGGTTAACTGGGGAAATTCCCCTGTACTGAGGTTGGTTTATTTATAATCAATTCGCTGCTTGCGAAAGAACAAGAAATTTATGAGGCAGATATGTCTAGCGGTACCATATTAATCACTGAAAATCTCACATCATCTCAAATTGACGAATTGCATGAGCTTTATAAAGACATGTGGTGGAGTAGGGACAGAACAAAAGATGAAATCAACACATTATTAAAAACCTGCTTTTGCTTTGCCGCAGTAGATCAGCAAACAAAACGTCTAATTGGCTTTACTCGTATACTGTCTGATGAAATGCGCTACGCATACATTTATGATTTAATGGTTCCAGAAAACTTGCGCAGCAGGGGTATTGGGCAAATGTTGATGGAACACGTACTTCACCACCCGAAGCTAAAAAATGTTAAGTATGTTGAATTAACATGCGCACCTAATATGGCTGCATATTATGAAAAGTTTGGATTTAGTAAGGATTATGGAAGTGTAGTGGCGATGCGAAGCCTCAACCAGTGCTATGATTATTGCGTTTAACCTGCGAACGATAGGTAAGCTGAATATGCTCAAATTGTTTAATGACTTCATTCACATCCATTCTTTTATTCTTTTTTAACGCGGTTCCCGCAATGAATATTTTTTTAATTTCCTCTTTCATACTTAAGTCGAGGTCGATGTATCGATCAAAATTATCAAAATCAAACACTTCTTTATTTTTACTAATAAAGGACGTAATATCAAACATATTCCAGGAGTTTACATTCGGGTATTTTTTTTCTACCTTAAGTTTTATTTTCCATACTTTAGCAATAACGATGATAGCTGCATAGGCATCGTCATCTGGTGTGAGGGGTTCATCTTTTGCTTTCTCTGGAGAAAAATAAATTGGGGTACCGCATTGCAATTGTTTATTAGGTAATGCGGCTAATGAATAATCAACGAAATGCGTATTATTTTTTTTATCAACCATGATATTTTCTTCTTTAATATCATTGTGGATTAAGCCATGTTTAACCACTTGGTTGTGAAGCGCATATAATACATTAATCGAAATTTCGAAACGATCTGCGATGCTTAAAATATTATTTTTTGGGTTGCTCGTTTCCATTAAAGTTTTATCAAATAAATCATTACCTGACAGTTTTCGCATAACAAAAAAATTGCCATAGTGACTGATCGTTGGTTTCTTTGCCGCTAAATGCGGTATATTTTTGATATTACTATACTCATTCTTAAGTCTTTCATCTTTCACTAATGATTTTTCAAAAAAACTTTTAATGATACGTTGCTTTTCTTGGCTTTTTGAAATTAATTGCAGGCGTGGCGGCTTGTTATTGTCAACATAACATGTCATCGCATCATATATTTCTCCCTCTGAGCCGCTATTAATAGAGCCTAAGAGAATTTCAAAACGTGTTGTTGGTAGTAAATCACCGCCCATCAGCTTATGCGATTTCTCTTCTTTATAACGTCGTTCACGTCTCACCAGCGTATGCGAAAACAGAAGTGATTCACCTTGGTTTTGTCCAACGAGCGTGCCTTTTGGGAAAACACGTGTATTGGCGGCAAGCACAATTTTTGCCACCACCTGTTTCTCATGGTCCGACATATTCAATAAATCAATGACAGTCATATTGGCTTTTTTGCTTTTCACATCGCTAATGGGTTAACCGAACACTTACGCTTCATTTAACTAACCAATTGAATAGATAGATTGTTTATCCCCGCATTGCGGGGATTTTTTGTAGCTAACAAACTATCAAATTAATCTTTGCGTAATGATATCAACGCAATGCCATAAATGAAAATCCATAAGGCAAATATGCCTGGCGCTTGAACGTTCACATGAATGTCTGGTACGAGACCGGTGTAGCGTACTGTTAAAATGAGCGCGGCACAAATTGCAAGGACTAATTGGATAATACCGACGATGTGCGGCATGTGATCGGTTTTTATCATAATGATACTACTGATAAAGAACCAAACTAATAAACAACCAAAGCCCATGATGTCGCCGACATATACACCAAAGTAAGTGTGGAATGATTGCAGCAGAATAATCATCATGCCTTGCTGAGCGGCTGGTAACGTATTGATATAGGTTGCTAAGTGCCAGTTAATGCTTGGTAGCATCAGGAGGCTAAGCGTTAACGCAAAGGCACCAGCGGCTGCAAAAAAGAGACCACAGCGCATATTCGCTTCGTATTTATCACTGAATATGTAAAAAGCACCGACAGCGCCGGGAATAATTAACAGCGGTAGAATAGCGTAAACAACCAAAAGCGTGCGGATTGTATTAGAACCAGCAGCAACTTTAAATAAGTTGTGTTGCTCCAAACCGTACAGCATTTGTTGTGCTTGTGCGAGGCTATCAATTAAGAGGGTTATGCCAACAAATAAGATTGAAAAGATGACCATTGACCAACCACCGATGATGACCATGGTTGTATGTCTGCCGTGACTCATACGTTTCTCCTTTAACATCCATTGTTAATAGGCAAATTCTACACGTATTAGCAGTCTTATGGCAATGTATTATGCAGTTGGGTTATCTCGATATTTGTTTTATTAACTATGCACCTTGCGTCCTCTCATCCGAACCAACGTCGCCTTTCTGATCTGTGCTAATGTAAGGTGATAATGCGCCCTTTTTCATGGATGAGGCATGGCTCAATGATACAAAACTATTCAAATCGGGAAGAAGCAGGAAAGATTTTGGCAAAATTATTGCATTCTTATGCGGGCCAAAAGGATGCCTTGGTGCTCGCCTTACCTAGGGGCGGTGTGCCCGTTGCTTATGAGATTGCGAAAGCTCTGCATCTGCCATTAGATGTTTTCATCGTTCGAAAATTGGGTGTGCCAGGACATAGTGAATTAGCCATGGGCGCGATTGCGATGGGCGGCGCCACTGTTTTTAACGATGATATCGTCCATGAATTACAAATTAGCCAAACAGAAATTAACCGTGTTATTGCCACGGAAGAACAAGAATTGCTGCGGCGGCAGGCTGTTTATCGCGGTGACAAGCCCTTTCCCCCACTACGTGGGAAAACCATTATATTGGTTGATGATGGCGTCGCTACCGGTGCCACTATAAGATCAGCTATTTTGTCATTAAAAAAAGTGCAGCCAGCAACCTTGATTGTGGCCGTACCTGTTGCTGATAGAAGTATTTGTAAAATTCTGCAGCCGTTGGTGGATGAATTTTATTGCCCTCTACAGCCAGATCAATTATATGCGGTAGGTGCATGGTATGAAGATTTTTCACAAACAGAAGATGAGGAAGTTTTTTCGTTATTACGAAAAGCAGAAAAATTTAAAGCAGTTCACTAAAGCAACCGTAACGGGAGAAACATAAAATGGAATTTGTGACTGATACGGAACACCCTGTTTCAATTCCTTGTCAAAAGATCCAGCTTGACGGATTGCTACATATTCCAGCAGGCGCGAAAGGAATGGTTATTTTTGTGCATGGAAGTGGCAGTAGTCGATTTAGTCCGCGTAATCAATTTGTCGCAAGAACATTGCAGGAAGCGAAGTTGGCAACCTTGTTATTCGATTTATTAACACCGGAAGAAGATGAAACAGATAATGTCACCATGCAGTTTCGCTTTGATATTGATTTACTGGCGGAGCGATTACTTCAAACAGCAAAGTGGGTGAGTGAACATCCTATGTTGCGTGATTTCTCATTAGGTTATTTCGGCTCAAGTACGGGTGGCGGCGCTGCATTGGTTGCGGCCGCAAGTAAACCTTCACTAATAAAAGCCGTTGTTTCACGCGGTGGTCGTCCTGATCTTGCAGCGGATTCGTTACCGCATGTTAAGGCAGCGACACTTCTCATCGTTGGTGGTCAGGATGATGAAGTGATTAAGCTTAATCAATCAGCTTTGGCACGTTTAACCTGCACAAAAGACCTTGATATTATTCCAGGCGCAACCCATCTTTTTGAAGAGCCAGGTAAACTTGCTATTGTTGCCAGTAAAGCAGCAGCGTGGTTTGTGAAATATTTGAAGTGATGTTTCTCTGTATATGACAAAATTTTCTAGCCGTTCACCCTTCGAGACGGCGCAAAGAGCGCGCCTCCTCAGGGCGAACGGCCGGTTAATGAGCATATTTAGAACCCGTTCGTGCTGAGTCCTTCGACGAGCTCAGGATGCTCGAGCGCGCTCTTTGCGCCGTCTCGAAGCATGAACGGGCAATTTTAAATTTTGTCATGTACAGAGTAGAATCATACAAAACCTTTAAACGGCATCTCTTTCGGGCGTTGCAGCCAATTATCACCAGGATACGGATAATTACCAGAGATGATATGCAAGGAATACGCATGCCTTGAATCAGGAGAAAGATTTTGTTTACTCATATGCGGAAGTAGACCATGCAGAATAACAAGACTTCCACGTTTAATTTCGATGGGAACCATTTGAGCTAATGACCATGGTGAGTCATCGTATACTTCCATCGCCATATGATGATTACTATTTAAAAGCATTCTTGATTTAAGCTGTGTACGATGCCCACCAGGGATAGCCCACAAACAGCCATTTTGTACGCTAGCCTCTTGCAGCGCAAACCAAAGCCCGGTGACAGGTTGCTCTTTGACATAAAGATAAGTACTGTCTTGATGACAAGTCACTTCACCGCCGAAATTAGGCTGCTTGAATATATACATTGATTGCAAAAGCAGCGGCTTACTCACCTCTAATTCTTTCGCAAGTAATGCTAGTTTATGCATACGGCTAAAACAATAAAAGACAGGATCCAAATCGTGGAGCGCATGTCCAATTTTATTGATACAAAGCGTCTTTTCTTTTTTTAATTCGCCCAAGTCATCAAACGCATTTTCCTCGAAAAAAAATCGTATTTTATCGCCTGACTCTAAAAAATATTCATCTTTCATGTGATATGGGTTGATGGTTGAAAAAATCAGTTTCATGACATTAGCATCAAATTCATTCACGAGTTCATTTGCCCGGTTGATAAGAAGATCACAAATGTCTATAGAAATAAAATTGTCTAAAATCAAATATCCATCACGCGCATAATTTTCTAGTTGTGTACTAGTTAATAGCGATTCTACTTTAGTTGCTTTTCTTTCTAAGACATTTGTTTCATACATGATGTGGTTCTACTTCAATTGATCCAGCGGCTATAAACGGCGGTTAACTTTTTAGTTTCCAGGATGTGATTTTCCATTGCTTTTTCGACGGCTTTACCGTCAGCGTTAGCGGGTAAATTAAGCTTTGCATCGAGCGCATAGAGCGTATACATATAAGCATGCGAACTGCCTTTGGGCGGGCAGGGTCCATTGTAACCTGCATCGCCAAAATTATTTTTACCTAGCGCAGTACCAGAAGGCAGTTTTTGCATGCCTTCATCGAGTTTTGCCACTGTTTTTGGGATATTGTAGACAATCCAGTGGTAAAAATTGCCATCGGGTGCATCGGGATCATTCAGGATAATGGTGAAACTTTGTGTTTTTTGCGGGGCATCGGACCAGCTTAATTCAGGTGATATGTCTTTGCCATCACAAGTGTATACAACAGGTATCATATTCTCATCTAAAAATCCTGTTGTATTCAAAGCGAAGGCTGATTTTGCCGCTTCTTCTGCAAAAACTGGGAATGAAAACAAGCTGATGATGGCGAGCAAAAAGCATAATACGGTACGCATAGCTCTCTCCTTGTAGGTATTATCACAAACTGTCGCTTTTTATTGAGAGAACGTCAAGAGAAAGAGAGGTTGAAATCATCGATATTCTCGTCGTTGCGGGGAGCGTTTAAGAAAGGTATTGTGAATAAGACTTGCTATCCGATAGGAGGAATCTCATGAAAGCTGCTGTCATTATTGGCGGGGGACCCGCTGGTTGCCAGTGCGCGCTTTGGTTGACCATGTTGGGGCACGAGATCGTTCTTGTTGAGCAACGTAAACAATTAGGTGGTTTGCAGGCACTTTCTCCGTACCAAAATAATTGGATAGCTGGCGTCATGAACACCACGGGGCGGGAATTTGCAAAACAAATTGAGCAGCATATTCAAAAGATGGATATCCCGGTTTTTTTAGGCAGTGTAGTAACGAGCCTTAAACGTGAAGCAGATTATTTTTCAGTGCGCATCGGCCATGAAAAATTCGACGCTCATTATCTTGTGATAGCAACAGGCGTGATACCACGACGAGAAAATCTAATCGCGTCTGATCATATCCTGATTGGCCCTGGCGAAAATATTTATCACGGCCAATTTAAAAATAAGCGCATCGCTATTTTAGGCGGCGGTGATAATGCAGCGGAAAATTACGCTTTTATCATGCAGCAACAACCGACACTTTGCCATGTTTACACGAGGACAGTGCGTGCACGAAAGCACTTATGGGACAAGGTCAATCAGCGGGATGTGTTTCAATCTCCGTACGCCGTTAATCAAACAGCCATGAGCATCAAAAATGATAATGAAACTCGAACGTATGACCTCATTATTGTCATGTATGGTTGGGAAGCTAATTTTCCCGAGATTCTGTTGCCATTTAAAGAAGAATTAGTGGATGATCGCGGATTTATATTAACCGATGCGCATTGTCGTACGCCGGTCAATGGCATGTATGCCATCGGTGAAGTCGCCAATAGAATGCATCCCTGTGTCATCACCTCGATGGCAGATGGTGTGGTTGCAGCGAAGGCAGTACAAGAGGCATTGGAATAGCGGCAATCATTCTTCTAGCTTGAGCGTTAACTCAAACGCTCACGTGCAATTTCTTCGGCGATGACATTAGTCGCCCGATTTTCTTTTTCGGAGCGCTCATAGATATCATAGACGGTATCGTGTATGCCTTGGATTTGCTGCATGGAGCGTTCTCTGTTCCCTTTATCGTAAACGACCGCAACATGGATTAAACCGCCGGCATTAATCAGAAAATCCGGCGCATATAAAATGCCGCGTTCATGCAGTAAGGTTCCATAGTGACTGTGGGCTAGTTGATTATTTGCCGATCCCGCGACGATTTTAGCTTTCAATTGCTTAATATTTTTTAAGTTTAAGGTGGATCCTAACGCACACGGGGCGAATACATCAGCATCAATTTGATATATTTCATCCGGATGACACACAGTGACACTCAAGGTATCGACGGCACGTTTTATCGCTTCTTCATTCACATCGGTGATGGTTATTTTAGCGCCGAGGGCAACTAAATCTTTTGCAAGATGATAGCCAACCTGACCGGCACCTTGTATCGCAACATGAATACCATCCAGCGAATCACGCTTTAATTTAAATTTAACCGCGGCTTCAATGGCGCGCATGACACCGTAAGCGGTGAATGGTGATGGATCATCTTCACCACCCGCTTGTGAAGTACAGGTCACAAATTTTGTTTTTCGCGCGATAATATCCATTTCTCGCGTGCTGGTACCACTGTCTATGGCAGTAATATAACGGCCACCCAATTCATCGACAAATTCGCCAAATTTTTCAAAGTAAGCATCATAATCCTTGATGACTTTTGGTTTGATCAACACGGCTTTTGCACCGCCATGCGGAAGATTATTAATCGCCGCTTTATAACTCATCATATAAGCAAGACGCAGTGCATCTTCCATGGCAAGATCAATCGTTTGGTAGTGAACCATACGACAACCGCCAATGGCTGGCCCGCGTTTTAAGTTGTGGATGGCAACAATCGCTTTAAGACCTGTTTTGCGATCGATTTTGATATGGAGATTACCAAAACCAAGAAATTCGGCATAACGCATCAAACTATCACAAACCGTGTATTGCACATGAGGATGCGCAAGTCGTTTAACGTGACGCGTATTATTAGCCGCGATTTCATCCATCGACACAACTCCTTTGGGGTTTTCTGTAATTGGTTAAGGTTATGAGCGCTCGCCTCTTGCTCGCTTCTTAAGACGCTGTACCGCGCGGATCTGGGCACTAATTTCAGCAATTTCTGCGGTTGCTTTCGCAAGATCAATCGCTGATATTTTGCCAGCGAGCGCTTTTTCTGCATGTTCTTTTGCGGCGAGGGCTGCTGCTTCGTCGATATCCGCTGCGCGCATAGCGGTGTCAGCAAGGACTGAGACCACGTAAGGTTGGACTTCAAGCATACCGCCAGAAATATAAAACACTTCTTCTTCCTTGTTAGGCAACACAGCGCGTACGTAACCAGGTCGTAACGTGGTGAGTAACTGGGAGTGTCCTGGTGCAATACCAAGCTCGCCCATTTCACCGGTGACGAAAATCATTTCCGTATCGCCTGAGAAAATTTCTTTCTCAGCACTAACAATGTCTAAACGAAGTGTGGCTATATTCATAGCGTACCTGCCTTCTCCACGGCTTCATCAATGGTGCCAACCATATAAAATGCTTGTTCTGGCAGATGATCATAATCACCATTCAAAATACCTTTAAAACCGCGAATAGTTTCTTTGATGGAAACATAACGTCCTGGTGTACCGGTAAAGACTTCAGCCACAAAGAAGGGCTGTGATAAAAATCGTTGAATTCGTCTGGCACGGCCGACGATTAATTTATCTTCTTCAGCTAATTCATCCATCCCAAGGATCGCGATAATATCTTTCAGTTCTTTGTAACGCTGTAAAGTCTTTTGCACGGAACGCGCAATATCATAATGTTCTTGACCGATCATCAAGGGATCCAACTGACGGCTGGTTGAATCGAGCGGATCAATCGCCGGATAAATACCAAGTTCAGCAATTTGTCGTGATAAAACGACGGTTGCATCCAAGTGAGCAAACGTGGTTGCTGGGGATGGGTCAGTTAAGTCATCCGCAGGAACATAAACGGCTTGTACTGAGGTAATCGAGCCTGTTTTGGTTGAGGTAATACGTTCTTGTAATGTACCCATTTCTTCAGCAAGCGTTGGTTGATAACCCACCGCGGAAGGAATACGACCAAGTAATGCAGACACTTCAACGCCGGATAAGGTGTAACGGAAGATGTTGTCAATAAAGAGCAAGACATCTTTACCTTCATCACGGAAACTTTCCGCAATGGTAAGGCCCGTCAAACCAACACGGAGACGGTTACCTGGTGGTTCATTCATTTGTCCGTAAACGAGAGCGACTTTATCTAAGACATTCGATTCTTTCATTTCGAGGTAGAAGTCATTACCTTCGCGGGTACGCTCACCAACACCGGTAAAGACGGATAAACCAGCGTGTTCTTTGGCGATGTTATTGATAAGCTCCATCATGTTGACGGTTTTACCAACACCAGCACCACCAAAGAGTCCGACCTTACCACCTTTAGCAAATGGACAGATCAAGTCAATCACTTTAATACCAGTTTCAAGTAATTCTTGTGTAGGCGCTTGTTCAGCGAAGGTTGGGGGCTTGCGGTGAATAGGCATTCTTTTTTCTGCGCCAATGTCACCTTTTTCGTCAATCGGCTCGCCCAAGACGTTCATGATGCGGCCCAATGTTTTTTGGCCAACAGGCACCATGACAGGATTGCCTGTGTTCATCACTGGCATACCGCGACGTAAGCCCTCAGTGGAACCCATCGCGATGGTACGTACAACGCCATCACCAATTTGCTGTTGTACTTCAAGAATCAGGTTATTTTCTTCGACTTTTAACGCATCATAAATGCGCGGAACATCATTGTGTGGGAATTCGGCATCGACCACCGCACCGATAATTTCAACAATTTTACCTAGTTTATTTTGACTCATTTGTAGTTTTCCTCCCCAGTTTGCTATTCACCTAATACCGATGCACCCGCCACAATTTCTGACAGCTCTCGCGTGATTGCTGCTTGACGAGCTTTATTGTAAGCAAGCTGTAAGCTGCCAATCAGATCAGAGGCGTTATCGGTCGCACTACGCATGGCAAGCATACGTGCTGCTTGCTCACAAGCAATGTTTTCAATCACGGCACGATACACTTGTGATTCAATGTAGCGAGTCAATAAGGTATCCAAGAGTCGCGGCGCATTATCGGGTTCATAAATGTAATCCCAATGATGCTGTAATTTATCTTTTTCGTCTGCTACAAGCGGCAGCGGCAACACTTGTTGTATGCGAGGCTCTTGTCGCATCGTGCTGACAAACTCATTTGAGCAAAGATGCAGCGCATCAATTCGTTTTTCAAGGTAAGCATCCAGCATGACTTTGACGATACCAATAAGATCAGATGTCGATGGTACATCACCGAGATCACGTTTATGTGCTACCACATTACCACCAACCCGTTTGAAAAAGCTCATTGCCTTGTTACCGATGAGGCAAAGATCAACTTCCCTTCCCGCATTGATTTGTTCTTTAATCGATTTGATGGTGGCTTTTAACAAGTTAGCGTTAAGACCACCGCATAAGCCGCGATCGGTTGTAATGATGATGTAACCAACCCGTTTTACGTCACGATGTTCCATAAAAGGATGTTGGTATTCTGCATTGGCTTGCGCAACATGGCTAATCACATGCAGAATTTTCTTTGCATAGGGAATGGCTTTTAGCATGCGATCTTGCGTTTTTCGCATTTTGCTTGCAGCTACCATTTCCATCGCTTTAGTAATTTTCTGCGTGTTCTTAATACTATGGATCTTGAGGCGTATTTCTTTAGCGATTGCCATGTTGCCTTCCTCTTAATCCCAAGATTGGTTCGATTTAAAGGTGTCGATGATGGTCTTTAACGTTTTAAGAACGTCATCGTTTAATTCGCCCGTCTTGCCAATACGATCAGCAAACTCGCTGTGGCTAGTATGCATATAACTCAGCAAATCTTGCTCGAACGCAGCAATGCGATTTAACGGCACGTTATCGAGGTAGCCTTGATCAGCGGCAAATAAAATGATGGCTTCTTCCGCAACAGATAAAGGCGTGTATTGTTTTTGTTTCATGACTTCGGTGATGCGTTGGCCACGTTCTAATTGTTTACGTGTTGTTTCATCTAAATCGGAAACGAATTGAGAGAAGGCTGCCAATTCACGATATTGCGCAAGCGCTAAACGCACACCGCCGGCGTATTTCTTAATGATTTTAGTTTGTGCCGCACCACCAACACGCGATACCGAGAGACCGGCGTTAATCGCAGGACGGATACCTGAATTAAATAAATCAGTTTCCAAGAAAATCTGGCCATCGGTGATAGAGATAACGTTGGTTGAAACGAATGCGGAAACGTCCCCTGCTTGTGTTTCAATGACAGGCAGCGCAGTCAAGGAACCTGTTTTATCTTTCACTTTTCCATTCGTGTGTCTTGAGACGTACTCAGGGTTTACACGAGCAGCACGTTCTAACAAACGTGAATGTAAGTAGAAAATGTCGCCTGGATACGCTTCACGACCTGGTGGACGGCGTAACAGCAAGGAGATTTGACGATATGCCCATGCATGCTTGGTGAGATCATCATAAATAATTAACGCATCTTCACCTTTATCACGGAAGTATTCGCCCATCGCACAACCCGCATAAGGCGCAATATATTGCATAGCAGCAGGATCGGAGGCGGTGGCAACGACAATAATCGTATGTTTCAAGGCATCATGTTCTTCTAGCTTGCGTACAACGGATGCGATAGAAGAGGCTTTTTGACCGATAGCAACGTAAATACATTTTACACCGGTATCACGCTGATTAATGATGGCATCGATCGCGATCGCTGTTTTACCGGTTTGACGGTCACCAATAATTAATTCGCGTTGACCACGACCCACTGGCACCATCGCATCAATGGCTTTTAAGCCGGTTTGTAATGGTTGAGAAACAGGTTGACGGAATACAACACCCGGTGCAACTTTTTCAATCGGCGATGAGCTTTCTGCTTTAATCGGCCCTTTGTCATCAATCGGGTTACCTAAGGCATCTACCACACGGCCAAGCATGGCTTCACCGACAGGTACTTCAAGAATTCGACCTGTACATTTTGCAGTTTCACCTTCGCTTAAGTGTAGTGCATCACCCAAAATGACGGCGCCCACTGAATCACGTTCAAGGTTAAGGGCAAGACCGTAGGTGTTTTTGTCAAATTCGATCATTTCACCTTGCATAACGTCTTGCAGCCCATAAAGACGGACAATACCATCTTTAACACTGACGATGGTCCCCTCGGTTCGTACTTCGGGTTTGAGGTCAAAGTGCGCAATGCGTTGTTTAATGAGATCACTGATTTCTGTCGGACTTAATTGCTTGACTTGCATAATAGTTACCTTCAAAGAAAATTTTTAACCTGCCAGATTTTGTAATAAGCGAGTTAATTTTCGGCGCACAGATCCATCAATGACACGATCACCAATATGGATGATTGCACCACCAATAATAGAAGGATCCACCTCGCAACTGAGCGTTACTTCTCGCTGTACTCGCTTTGCTAAAATCTGGGCAAGATGTTGCTTATAACCTTGCTCTGCTTCGACCGCTGTTATAAGTCGAATTTTGCTGATTTTTTCCAGTTGAGCGTAATTAACATTAAATAACTCTGCAATTTCAGGAAGAATCATGAAACGTTGATGTTGAGCGAGCAACGCTAAAAAGTTTTGTTGCTCAGCACTTACGTTAAGCGGTGCTAGTACCTCACGAAAAAGATCATGCAAAACAGTGACCGACGTAGCGGGATTTTTCAATAGCTTTAACGTTTGTGTATCTGAGGCGACTAACGCAGCGGTGTTTAAAAATACTTTCCAGGCTGGCAGTTGCTCTTTCTCCAGTGCAAACTGAAACGCAGCGAGTGCATACGGCCGCGCAAGGTGTGCATATTGTTGATTCGAAGCGTTTGCCATAAATTAAATCTCTGCTGCTAGCTTATTCAATAATTCATGATGAATAGCGGGATCAATATTGCGCTGGATTATTTTTTCTGCGCCCGCAATGGCAAGTATAGCCACTTGTGCTTTCAAGCTTTCTTTCGCACGCATGACTTCACGATCGATTTCACCTTGGGCCATTTCAACAATGCGGAGATTTTCTTGTCTTGCATGGGCTTTCGCTTCCTCAACCAATTGAGCAGATTGCAAATTTGCTTGCTCAATCACATGGGTTGCCTGCAGTTTTGCATCACGAATGATAGACAATGCCTTGTGCTCTGCGGCCTCAAGTTCACGTTTGCTTCGTTCTGCTGCTTCAAGCCCCGCTGCGATTTTTTTCTCACGTTCATGTATGGCCTTGATAACAGGCGGCCACACGTACTTCATGGTAAACCATACCAAGAGTGAGAACGTGATAAATTGACCGATGAGTGTGGCATTAATATCCATCGCTTTTCCTCGCCATTAACAACGTATTTTTAAACGACCGCAGGTCTTGCTGCATTAACAACAGCGGCCAAAAACGGATTGGTAGCGAAAAATAGCAATAAGCCCATCACGATAGAAATGGCGGCGAATGCGTCGACCAGGCCGGCCATAATAAACATGCGCATCATGAGCATCGGACCTAGTTCAGGCTGACGTGCAACCCCTTCAAGGAATTTTCCACCAAGTAAACCAAAGCCGACAGCGGTTCCGAGTGCGGCAAAACTAATTAGTAAACCAGCAGCAAGCACACTAAAGCCTTGTATTTGGCCAATAACATTAACGATTTCCATGGAGCCTCCTCAATCAAAAATAAAAGTTATGTCAATTAATGCCCTTCATGCGCCATGCTAAGGTAAATAATGGTTAGCATCATGAAGAGGAAAGCTTGTAATGTAATAATCAGGATATGGAAAACCGCCCATATCGCGCCTGGAGGCCATTGTAACCACCAAGGCATGATTGCAATTAAAATAAAGATTAATTCACCCGCAAACATATTTCCGAAAAGTCGCAGTGCGAGTGATAAGGGTTTTACACATTCTTCAATCAATCGGAAAAGAACATTCACGGGGAAAAGATAGGGGCCAAATGGGAATATCAGCATTTCCTTCAGTAAACGGTGCTTTTTTGCTTTGAGATTGAAGATAACAATGAGCGCGAAGATGGAGAGCGACATTGCAAAGGTGGCATTCGGATCAGCGGTAGGGACTGATTTAAAGTGAGGAACACCAAATAAACCCAAAAAGCGCGGCAGTAAGTCAACGGGTAGTAAATCCATCGCATTCATAAAAAAGACCCACAGGAAGATGGTCAAGGCGAGCGAGGGGATAAACGTTGTTTTGTGGTGGAATATTTCGTGAACCGCGTTATTGACGAACTCAAATACCATTTCAACCAGATTTTGCATTTTACCCGGCACTTCCGTCAGTCTGGTGGCGACCATGCGCAGGGTACCAAACACAACGATACCGATCAGAACGGAAACGATAAGCGTATCAAGATTGAGCGTCCAGAAGCCGCCGCCGTCACCAATAGAGAACGTCTTCAAGTTGAGCGTTAAATGCTCAAGATGGTGCTCTATATATTGTCCAGGCGTAATTACTTGAGCCTCACTCATGCGTAATCCTTCAAAATCTAAAGATGACTGTTGCTTCTCTTACGTGTGAAATGCCACATGCATACGAGCCAGAAAGAAACGATCGCGGCCATCAATCCAATGAGCACGGATAATAAACTAACCGGCAAGGTTTTCACAATAATTAAAATCAACATTGCGCTTAAAATCAGCTTCAACATTTCGCCAGCAAAAAAAGCGGCGATGAATTGGGTCATTTCTTGTGCACCCGCGTAGCGGAACACGAGCCATACAAACAAGAGGTTGGCTAATCCATAGCTAAAACCACCGGCTAAGACTGACAATCCGCTTTGCGTACTATGCAAGATAAGTACAATGCACCCAAAAAGTGCGACTAAACCTAACTGCTGAAAGACGAGTGTATAGGCTTCATGTTGAATGCGCTTTTTTAGCGGTTTTGCAGTCATGTGCTTTTTATACCCAGCATCCAACGAATGCGCGGAGTATAAATAAGTGTCGCTGCGATAGCAAGTGTGAGAACCCGCCCTTCCCAGGTTGTTCACGCTTCGAGACGGCGCAAAGAGCGCGCCTCCAGAGCGCGAACGGGTTAACCGAACTTATACCTTCCCAGGGAGCGAGGCGTTAATAAGTTGTATTTATTCTTCAATCGGTTAAAAATGAGCCTCATGCCCGCTTATTTACAGGACTCTTAAATGACACGTCCAACACCAAGGACCTATCGCCTAAAACTCACGGACCTTTCTTGCGCAAGCTGTGTTCGCACGGTTTCAGAAGCGTTGCAAGCCGTAGAAGGGGTCACCAAGGTCACTATTAATTTTGCTGATAAAAGTGCTGAGGTGGAAAGCGTTACTGAGGCGGCAGCGTTAATCGCAGCGATTGCAGAGGCGGGTTATACCGCGAAAGAAATAAAATCTGCCCAGGATGAAGCGGATATAGAGACGGAGGAACGGACTGAATATCTGCGCTTATTCAAACAGTCATTTGTCGCTGGTGTGATTGGCGTGATATTAATGATTCTTACCTATCTTCCAGCCATGCCAACTGTTTCATCACCCACGGGGCAGGGAATCTGGGTAGTCATAGGCGTGCTGACGTTTATCATTTTATTATATACGGCCGGTGATATTTATCGCGCCGCGTTTAAATCATTTAAAGCACATGTTGCCAACATGGATACGCTTATCGCGATGGGGACGGGTGTCGCCTGGTTGTTTTCCATGGCGATAGCTCTTTTTCCCGCCTTTTTGCCGGAAGAAACGCGTGAGGTTTATTTTGAATCGGCGCTCATTATTGTCGCCTTCATTAAATTTGGCAGCGCGCTTGAGATGAGGACCCGGGGAAAAACAAAAGAAACCATCAAAAAATTAATGCATTTACAGCCAGCGAAAGCACGTGTTGTGCGTGATGGTGAAGAATTGACTATTTCCTTGGATGAAGTGCATGCCGAAGATGTCATCCGTGTTCGGCCTGGTGAAAAAATTCCGGTTGATGGGGTGATTATTGAAGGACATTCCAGCATTGATCAATCGATGTTAACCGGTGAGCCAATCCCCGTTGAAAAGTCGGTGGATGATAAGGTGATAGGCGGGACGCTTAATAAATCAGGTAGTTTTTTATTTCGCGCAACCGGCGTTGGCAATGAGACGGTCCTTGCTCGTATCATTGAAATGGTTAATCGTGCGCAAAACATGAAGCCATCTATCGCGCGTCTTGCGGATGTAGTCTCTGCCTATTTTGTTCCTTTCGTCATGATCATAGCGATTATCACCGCTACCATATGGTATGACGTAGGCCCCATACCAAAGCTTGCTTTTATGTGTGTCACGACGGCGACGGTTTTATTAATTGCCTGTCCCTGCGCATTGGGATTGGCAGCACCACTTGCTGTGATGGCGGGGGTTGGAAAAGCGGCTGAAGCGGGGGTCTTAATCCGTCATGGCGATGCGCTACAAAAAACACGGCAAATGACGGCCATTGTCTTCGATAAAACAGGCACCTTAACCGAAGGAAAACCTCGTGTGAATGCCATTGTTCCTGCACCTCTCTGGGATGAAGAAAAAGTACTTAACTTTGCAGCATCACTTGAGCAAGGCTCTGAACATCCGCTGGCTGATGCGATTTTACAAGCTGCAAAAGAGAAAAATATCACACTCGCAAAAGTCGATGGATTTAATGCCATTGCGGGACACGGTGTGTCAGCAAGGATAGCGAATGAAAGTATATTACTTGGCAATCAAAAATTAATGCGTGAGCAACACATTCCACTCGATCATTTAATAGATGAGGCGGAACGATTTCTCTCGCAAGGAAAAACAGTTATTTTTCTCGCACATCAAGACAAAGCCGCTGGTTTTATCGTTGTGTCAGATACGATTAAACGTGATGCGAAAGAAGCGATTCTGCGTCTTAAAGCCATGGGTCTACGCACGATTATGCTAAGCGGTGATCAAGAAAAAGCGGCGCGCTTTGTTGCCAATGAAATTGGTATAGAGGATGTGATTGCTGAAATATTACCCGATGAAAAAGCGGCTAAAATAGCAGCGCTGCAACAAGAAGGCGATATTGTTGGCATGGTGGGTGATGGAATTAACGATGCACCGGCACTTGCGATTGCAGATGTCGGTTTTGCTATTGGCGCTGGAACGGATATTGCTATTGAAAGCGCTGATTTAATTCTGATGGGACAATCTTTACATGGGGTTGCGAATGCAATACAAATTTCAAATGCAACCGTGAGAAATATCAAACAAAATTTATTTGGGGCATTTATTTATAATATACTTGGCATTCCTATTGCAGCGGGTATTTTTTATCCTTTCACCGGATTACTATTAAACCCGATGATGGCAGGGGCTGCGATGGCGCTTTCATCGCTAACGGTCGTCTTAAATGCAAACCGGTTACGCTTATTCAAACTCCCTAAAGAGGCGCGATCAGCATGAGTTATGATTTGATTTTGGCAAACCTCACGGCAATTTTACTGATTATGTTTGTCTTATGGTGGTTTTTTGGGAGTAAACCAAAAGCGAAGACGGCTGCTCAAGATGAAGTCATTAAAATCACGGTGAAGGATGGAATTTATGATCCTGCAAATATAGTCGTGCAACAAGGTAAACCAATCAGATTACAATTCATACGTCATGATCCCACACCGTGTGCCGAAACCGTGGTTTTTGCTGCACTTGATCTTACTTATTCACTACCGCTTCATCAAACGATTGACATTACACTGCCGCCACAATCGCCGAAAGCAATAGAATTCACTTGTCAAATGGGGATGTATCGAGGAAGCATTACCGTCGTTTGACGAAAAAGAAATTGCATTAATGCTCATGAATGACGAATCAACGAATTGTTAGTGCATCATCCAGGTCCTGCCTTAAATCATCGACGTCTTCAATGCCAACGGATAGACGAATGAGATTATCCTGGATGCCCAGGGCTTCACGTTTGGCCTTGGGTAATGAGGCGTGAGTCATAATGGCAGGATGTTCGATTAAGCTTTCAACGCCGCCCAAACTTTCAGCCAAACTAAATAATCGGCAATGTTCGAGCATTTTGATGGTTTCTTCTTGTGTCGCTTTTAATTTAACAGAAATCATTCCGCCAAAATACGCCATTTGTTTTTTGGCGAGTTCGTGTTGTGGATGGGACGTTAGTCCAGGATAAATAACTTTTTCAACGTTTGCGTGCTTAGCAAGCCATTCTGCGAGTGCTAATGCATTTTCACCATGTTGTTTCATTCTTATCGCTAATGTTTTTATGCCGCGTAAGGCGAGAAAACTACTAAACGGATCCGCAATCGCGCCAACCGCATTTTGTAGAAATTGTAATTGCTCACTAAGTTCGCGATTTTCACCAACGACAACAATCCCGCCAATAATATCGGAATGCCCGCCCAAATATTTTGTCGCTGAGTGCACGACAATATCAAAACCGTATTCAAGAGGCCGCTGGATAATGGGTGATGCAAAGGTATTATCTGCAACAGCAATCAAATGATGTTGTCTTGCAATGGCTGCGATTTTTTCTAAATCAATTAATTTGAGCATTGGATTTGTCGGCGTTTCAACCCAAATCATTCGGGTGTTTGATTGAATCGCATTTTCTACTTCTTCTGTATTTGTCATATCAACAAACGTAAATTGTATACCCGCCGATTGTGTTCTTACTTTGTCGAACAAACGAAATGTGCCGCCGTAAACATCATCACAAACGATAACATGATCGTCAGGTTTTAATAATTCGAGTATGGTTGCAATCGCTGCCATCCCTGATGCAAAAGCATAGCCCGCATTGCCTGATTCAAGATCAGCAACACATTTTTCATAGGCACTTCGTGTTGGATTGGCGGTGCGTGAATATTCATAACCCTTATGTTTGCTGGGGCTTTCTTGTACGTAAGTGGAAGTGGCATAGATGGGCGTCATGATGCTACCAGTGTGTGGATCAGGTGCTTGCCCTGCATGGATAACGCGGGTTGCTAATGCATTTTTTAAATCTTTTAGCATTGATGCTTATCCTTCAATGGTCTCATTAAGAAAATCGTGTTCTTTCATCCAACGATCATCGACAAATTTTGACAGATAATTACGGATACCATCGGGTAATAGGATTAGGCATTTTTGTCCTTTTTTGAGTGATTTTGCCGCACCGAGTGCAGCCCACGTCGTTGCTCCAGACGAACCGCCAATGAGTAAACCTTCTTCGCGGATTAAACGTCTTGCCATCACAAACGCATCTTTATCATGCACTTTGATATACTGATCGACGAGTGTGTTATCTAATACATCGGGTATAAAATCATATCCGATACCTTCGACCAAATAGGGGTGAACATCCGTTCCACCACCAAGTATAGAACCATAGGGGTCAACACCAATTATTTTAATACCAGGTATTTCTTCTTTGAGTCGTTTAGCAACGCCAGTGATGGTGCCGCCCGTTCCAACGCTCATGACCACCATAGCGAGATCTTTGTGGAAATCTTTCAGAATTTCATTCGCCGTATATTTATAATGCGCATCAGGATTACTGGGATTTCGGTATTGATCAAGGATGTGAGCGTTGGGAATTTCTTTTTGTAATCGTTTAGCGAGTGATAGATGACTATCGGGATCATCCCATTTTGCTTCCGTGGGTGTTCGGTAAATTTTGGCACCAAGACTTTCCAAGACCACTTCTTTTTCCCGGCTCATTTTAGCGGGCATGGTAATAATAATTTTATAACCTTTTACCGCACCCGCCATCGCAAAGCCAATGCCAGTATTACCGGAGGTCGCTTCAATCAAGGTATCACCCGGTTTGATTTCGCCTGCTTTTTCAGCTTCTTCGATCATGTAAGCAGCGATTCTATCTTTTACGGAACCGCCAGGGTTCAAGAATTCACATTTTGCATACAACTCGCAATCAAGTGCTTTACCAATTTTATTTAATTTGACGATTGGCGTATGCCCAATCGCTTCGAGAATATTGTTTAACAGCATTATTAATGCTCCTTCTCCGTGTCTCTATTGTCTGGGCATTCATAGCTTAAAAACGCATCACGTGACATTTAAATGTATCTGAATAAGGGGTCAGCTTGCCAGTAATTGTTATTTGAATGGATTCACCACTTATAATACGCCCATTACTTTCGAGACGACAAAAATTCTTGATTTTTCGCTGACTGTAACAAGGCATTGATCGGTAGGGGCTAAATTGCAAGGTTGAGGCGGTAATTAAATAATTTCGCCCATAGGTAAAGACAAGCCAGAAATTATTGTTCTGATTGAAGTCGAATACATAAGGAATCGTTTGATTGTGATCAACATCACGAATGACCAATAGCCACGATGGTTTGCCCGTGTAAGATGTTAGCTGTGCCGAAATATGTATGTTTTGACCAATGCCATCGTTGGCATTGCCTGCCATGGTTGGCGCTATCCAACAGGCATAGGCCAGGATAAAGCACGTCCGTGTGAGAATTTTCGTTAGCCTCATGAAGATGACCCTTTTAGTAAGTCGTTTATTATATTATCTTAAAAGAGGTGATCTTGTTAAGGATGATGAGTCGAAATGGAACGAGTGGTGCAGTCTCCACTTAAATCAGCGAAATTGATTGTAAAAAAATCAACTATTCACGGTTACGGTGTCTTTGCTGCGGAAGATATCGCAGAAGGTGAAGTGATCGAGGAATGTTATGCATTGCCGGTTGAAACAAGGATTTCTGATTTGCAGAATTATTATTTTAATGGTGATGAGAAAGATTACGTCGTTTTAGGCTACGGTAGTATTTACAACCATAGCGACGAACCCAATGCGAGTTATTGTTGTGAGCCCGATGCATCCCTTTTTGTCTATACAGCGCGTCGATTCATTAAAACAGGCGACGAAATCTTCGTTTATTACGGCGATAAATGGTTTAGTTCACGGCAATTACCTAAGCTTGCATCAACTAATGCGTTACGGTTGCGCCATTTAAAGCGCATTAGTTCGCAATTATCTCGCTTTTTATTAGTGGTTGCGTTTATTTTTTGTTTGCTGCAGATCCTTCAACAGTAAATAAACGGTAACCATACTAAAGCCTAAAAACCAGCAGAATGACCATTCAGCGATGTTGAGAAAGAGAAAGAGAAACCCGCGCTCCGTGCATTCAGCGCTGCCCACCAGTACTCTAGCAAGCGCTTCATGCCATGGGAGCATTTGCAAAAGATACTGCAGGCTGGCACCGCATTCGGTGGTTGCCTGATTTGCAAAATGTTGCAGCCAGATTTGCCTGCCCGCTAATCCAGCGCCCATGACGGCAGTGGTTAATGTGAATAGATTGAGAATAAACCGAATCATTCGATTGAGTGGCAATAAGACACCTAACAGGAAAAAGAAAGCAAGTAAGCCAAACGTGAGACGTTGCAACGTGCATAACGGGCAAGGTTCAAGGCCATCAAAAACTTGCAAATAAATACTTGCGAAGAGCAATGAAACAATGGCAATGAATGCGTATAGATTTATCAATCGTGAGGACATGGCGGCCTTCTTTAATCACTTATATTTTCTTCGAACCAATTTTGCAGGATTAATTGTGCAGCGACACGATCGACTTGTCCATCTTGTAATGATTTATAGCCTCCTTTTTCAAAGAGACGTTCTCTTGCATCTTTTGTGGTTAACCGTTCATCGATTTCATATACCGGTAATTGATATGTCTCACGCAAGCTCGCCGCAAACTGTCGTGCAAGCGCGCTTAAGGGCTGATCGGTTCCATCCATGTTAAGCGGTACCCCGACAACTAACGCCTCGGGGCGCCACTTTTTAATTAATTTACCAAGCAATGGCCAATCAGGCACACCGTTCTTTGCATGCAGTGTATCAAGCGGCCTTGCACTTTTCGTGATGGTTTGACCTACGGCGACGCCAATTCGCTTTGTGCCAAAATCAAATCCTAGCAATATTTTTGGTAAAGTCACTTTATTCATGATTGAATGAGTTTATTCCTCAACTCCAAATCTTTTAATTGCACCAGTAAGATGGCGGCAAACCAGGGTACGAACAAGGTGAATACCAGCATTTGGAGCAGGCTTGCCCAGAAGGTATACGGTGTTTGATCGAACAAGGAAAAATGGATATTGATCCTGAAGATAAATTTGATGAGGAATAAGCACAGAAAATAATAAACCCAAGGTGATAATTGAAAAGTAATGGTGCGCAACCAATGGTTCCAGACAAGCGCAACACTGCGCTCTATTGCTGAGATGACCCCTTTATTTTCAATGACAATAATGGGCGTCATAAAAATAAATAAAGCTGAAACATAAAAAAGCACGGCTAATTGGCCGGCAAATACCACTATCGTTAAAATAATACTAAACCAGTTATTTGATAATAAGAGATTGTATTGATAAAGCAGCATTTGAATACCATAGACCATAATGGCAAGCGTTAATACAATGATGCTTTGAAAAATGGCGGCGATGAAAACCGAAAAAAGTTTTTTTAATCCCATCATCACATCTTCAAGCAAGGGTTCATGCTTATTGATGATCACACAATGCATGCGCCATAAAATCGCAATAAAAATAAATAAGGCGGCAAGATTTAACACGATTTGATAAATCGCCTGATAACCAAATGGCGATGTCGTTGCAAGTACCACATCTGGGCAAAACTGCGGTATAAATAAAACAAAAGCGAATAAGAATGTAAACCCAATGACTTTTGAAAAGCTTGCGCGGTAGAGCAAAAAACTACGCTTTATTAAGAGGCTGTAATTTTCTGGCTGTGAAGGTAGTAAGGTTTCCATTTTAATCCATCCTTGTATAGAAATTAATGTCCTGCTGCACTATCCCAATTATCCCCCGTTCCAATCGAAACTAATAGCGGTACTTTTAGTTTGGCAACGGTCATCATGCGTTGTTCGATGCCTTTCATAATACTATCCATGTGTTTCTCATTCGCTTCAAATACTAATTCATCGTGTACTTGCATGATCATTTTTGCAGGAATAGATTCAGCATACAACCAATGATCAATGTCTATCATGGCAAGTTTGATGATATCAGCGGCACTTCCCTGCAAAGGCGCATTAATGGCTGTGCGCTCGGCTGCTTTTTGTCTTGGGATTTGTCGTGAGTTAATTTCAGGTAAATAAAGGCGGCGTCCCCATAAGGTTTCCACATAACCTTTTGCTTTTGCATCTTCTCGCGTATTTTCCATGTATGCTTTAACGCCTGGGTAACGTGTAAAATATCGATCGATGTAGTTTTTTGCCTCATGGTGGCTAATGCCAAGTTGCCGCGTTAATCCAAAAGCGGACATTCCATAAATCAAGCCGAAATTAATGGCTTTTGCGTGACGGCGCATTTCTTTGGTGACTTTATCTAAGTTGACATTAAATATTTCTGCTGCCGTTGCCTGGTGTACATCGAGATTGTCTGCAAATGCGCGCAGTAAACTCGGATCTTCTGAAATGTGTGCCATGATGCGTAATTCAATTTGCGAATAATCCGCGCTAATTAATTGACAACCAGTGGGTGCAATAAATGCTTGGCGAATGCGTCGACCTTCAGGTGTGCGAATCGGAATATTTTGTAAATTAGGTTCTGAGGAGGAAAGTCGACCGGTCGCAGTGACCGTTTGATTATAAGAAGTGTGCACGCGTTTTGTGATCGGACTGATTTGTTCAACCAATCGATTAGTGTAGGTTGACATTAATTTACTTAAACTGCGGTATTCAATAATGATGCGAGGTAATTCAAATTCATGCGCAAGTTCTTGCAAAATAGGATCGGCAGTAGATGCTTGTCCTGTCGGTGTTTTTTGTAAAATAGGTAATTTCAACCGCTCAAATAATATTTCTTGTAATTGTTTTGGTGAATTCATATTAAATTCACAATCAGCAATTGAATAAGCGTCATTTTGTAATTCAAATAAACGCTTTTCTAATTCTTTTCCTTGCTGAATCAGTTTTTTTGGATCGATTAAGACCCCTTCACGCTCCATTCTGGCAAGCACCGGAACGAGTGGCATCTCAATGTCAGTGAATAATTTTTCTAATTTGGTTTCTTGCTGAATGCGCGGCCATAATGTTTGGTGTAATCTATACGTGACATCTGCATCTTCAGCAGCATATTCGCCGGCTTTATCAACGGCAACCTGATTAAACGTGATTTGTTTACTCCCTTTTCCAGCAACCTCTTCAAACGTGATTGTGCGCCAGCCCAGGTATTTTAGTGCAAGCGCATCCATGGAGTGATTGTTGCTGATACTGTCAAGCACGTACGATTCAAGCATGGTGTCAAACTGGATGCCTTTGAGATGAATATTTTCTGTAGCGAGTACTTCCATGTCATATTTAATGTTTTGACCTACTTTTTTAATGGTTTCATCTTCGATGACAGGTTTTAATTTTGTTAAGACTTCATATTTACTTAACTGTGCTGGTGCGCCCTCATAATCATGGCCAAAAGGAATATAAGCTGCTTTGCCTTCATCGATTGCAAATGACACGCCAACTAACTGTGCTTCCATGTAATTTAAGCTAGTGGTTTCCGTATCAAATGCGATTAATTTTGCATTTTTAATCGCTTTAATCCATTCATCTAAAACATCGTGCGTTGAAATGATGACGTATTTCTCAAGCACCTTTTTATTTTCATTTTTTTCATTCAGTAATTCAGCCAACCAACTTTTAAATTCCATTTCTTTGAATGATGCAATGAGCGCATTCGTATCGGCCGCATCTACTTTTAAATCATCTAAATGCATCGGCAAATCAACGTCGAGTTTGATAGTGACTAATTGCTTTGATAGGGGAATTTGATCCAATGAGTCGCGTAAGCTTTCTCCAACTTTGCCGCTAATTTCACCGGCGTGTGCAATAATATTATCAAGTGTGCCATATTCTTGCAGCCATTTAGCAGCCGTTTTGGAACCCACTTTAGGCACACCCGGAATATTATCAGACGTATCACCCACAAGTGTTAAGTAATCAATAATACGTTCTGGTGGAATGCCAAATTTTTCGTTAACGCCTTTAGGATCAAGTATCGTATTCGTCATCGTATTGATGAGTGTCACCTTTGGATTCACCAGTTGCGCGAGGTCTTTATCACCCGTCGACACCAAAACCGATTTATTTTGCTGCGTGGCCGTATGTGTAAGTGTTCCAATCACATCATCTGCTTCAACCCCATCAACCATGATGAGCGGCAATCCCATGGCTTTAATGATTTTATGCAATGGTGCTATTTGTTGAATAAGTTCATCTGGCATTGCCGACCGTGTTGCTTTATAGGCAGGGTATAACTCATCACGAAAGGTTTTTCCTTTCGCATCAAAAATAACCGCCATGTTGTCAGGGTGATGATCAGCAATGAGTCGTTTTAACATACTGATCATGCCGTATATCGCGCCTGTCGGTGCTCCCTTTGAATTCGTGAGAGCAGGCAGTGCATGAAACGCGCGATATAAATACGATGAGCCATCGACCAGAATGAGAGGTTTAGTTTGATTCGACATGGTGTTTCCTGACGGTATACGCAAAAATGAGGATAATATGATTTCTTTGTCGCGACAAGTTAAGTTACTTTCTTAAACGTTCTTAAACGGCTGGCGCGGAATTAAAATTCCGTTATAATTGATGTCGAGTTCACAAGGAGGCGTATCGTATGTTTTTAAGGATTATGGCGGTATTGTTTGGTATCGGTTTTATTTTTGTTGGCGTTGCTGGTTATTTACCAACATTTATGCGCGATGGAATGCTGTTTGGTTACTTTATGGTCGATAGTATGCATAACATCGTTCATATCGTGACAGGTGTCATTGCTATTATGGCGGCGACACGTTATAAATGCGCTAGATTCTTTTTCCAACTTTTCGGTGTTCTTTATATTGCCACGGCAGTGTGTGGATATTGGCAAAGTGGTGACCTCTATATGTTCCGGGTGAATTTGCCTGATAATTTATTCCACTTTGTTGTTGGTATAGTGTTTCTCTTGTTGGGTTTTTCAAAAAAGAAGGTGGAAGTGTAGTTTGCACCCACACCATGTACGTTATTGCAGGTTCTCAGCTTATAAATCGATCAGCAGGTTCCGCGGGAATGACTGGCAATCGATACGCAGTCATCATCCCTGAAGCTTAGGGATGATGAAACTGTACAGAAGCCCGTGTTGGGCTTATCGTGATTAAACGCGATGTTTATATACGAAGTTTATCCGTGATTTTCCATATGGTATTCTTGTCGGCACATCTAAGTAGGGGAGACAGCCTAAGTGAGCCTTTCGCTTTGGGAAAAATGTTTGAGTGCGCTTGAGAGTGAATTTCCTTCTCAGCAATTCAATACATGGATTCGGCCGCTACAAGCTGAGTTTACCAATGGACAATTGGTATTATTAGCACCAAACCGTTTTGTATTGGATTGGATTGTTGAACGCTTTTTATCCAGAATAAAAGAATTGGTCACACAATTTAGCGGAAGCCAGCCGCCGCCAGTGCTTTTAGAAATCGGTTCAAGGGGGATAGCGCCGCAAAAGCCAATGTCAGCTTCTCGTCCTCAGGCAGAGGGTGCAGTGACTCAACATAAGGCCACGTTCGTTTATACGGACAACACGATTTATCAGAGTAATTTAAATTTGAATTTTACTTTCGATAATTTTGTCGAAGGAAAATCTAACCAGCTAGCGAAGGCCGCTTGTTTGCAGGTGGCTGAGAATCCTGCTGCCGCCTACAACCCCTTATTTTTATACGGTGGTGTGGGTTTGGGCAAAACCCATTTGATGCACGCCATCGGCAATCAAATCATTCGTAATAAGCCACAGGCAAAAGTGTTATATCTCCATTCTGAACGCTTTGTTGCTGATATGGTTAAAGCGTTGCAAACCAATACCATGAATGAATTTAAACGTTATTATCGCAACGTTGATGCACTTTTGATCGATGATATTCAATTTTTTGCGGGCAAGGATCGCTCACAGGAAGAATTTTTCCACACTTTTAATTCGCTTTTAGAGAGCCAGCAGCAAGTTATTTTGACTTGTGACCGCTATCCTAAGGAAATCAATGGCGTGGAAGAACGCTTAAAATCGCGTTTTGGCTGGGGTCTAACCGTATCTGTTGAGCCGCCTGAGCTTGAAACCCGCGTTGCCATCCTAATGAGTAAAGCTGAGCAGACAAACATCAATCTTCCTTATGAAGTCGCGTTTTTTGTCGCCAAACGCATTCGCTCTAACGTTCGTGAGCTTGAAGGTGCATTGAAACGAATTATTGCGAACGCACATTTCACTGGTAAGGCAATTACGCTAGACTTTGTCAAAGAAGCGCTTCGGGATTTACTTGCCTTACAAGATAAATTGGTAACGGTTGAGAATATTCAGCGCACCGTCGCTGAATATTATAAAATCAAAGTCGCCGATTTATTGTCAAAGCGCCGCAATCGTTCGGTTGCACGCCCAAGACAAATCGCGATGACGCTTGCTAAAGAATTAACAAACCATAGTTTGCCTGAAATTGGCGATGGCTTTGGTGGCCGTGATCATACAACGGTTTTACATGCCTGCCGCATGATTGCAGAGCTTAGGCAGACAGATGCTGATATTGAAGAAGATTACACCAATTTATTGAGAATTTTAACGACGTGAGGTTGAGACCACACTTATGGATATTACTGTAGAACGCGAAGCGCTCCTAAAACCTCTTCAAGCAGTGAGCGGTGTTGTTGAGAGAAAACAAACCCTCCCTATTCTGTCAAACGTATTGTTAACCATCAAAGACGGCCGTTTATTGTTAACTGGCACCGATCTTGAAATTGAATTAGTCGGTTTTGTGCGCGTCGAAGCGATGATGCAGGAAGGCACAGTAACCGTTTCAGCCAGAAAATTATTTGATATTTGTCGTGCGCTGCCAGAAGGTGTGTCGATTCGTCTAACACTAGAAAAAAATAACCTTAAAGTGCGTGCGGGCGATAGTCACTTTACGCTCAATACCCTCTCAGCACAGGATTTTCCGAATCTGGAAGATGTGGACTATAACGCGACTTTCTCGATAAAGCAGACTTATCTTAAAAATTTGCTTACCAAGACTTATTTTGCGATGGGTCAGCAGGATGTTCGTCATTATTTGAATGGTACGTATATTGATATCGCACAAAATGCTATCAAATGTGTCGCGGCTGATGGCCATCGACTTGCACTCGCCTCACTTTATGATGAAAGCATCGGCAATATCGAAGCTAAAGTTATTTTGCCGCGTAAAAGTGTGTTGGAATTGATTCGACTTTTTAGTAGTGACGGTGATGAACGGGTGACCATTCACATCAGTGATAATCGGATGTGCTTCGTAACAAATGATTATATATTCACCAGTAAGCTCATAAATGCGCAATATCCAGACTATAAGAGACTGATTCCAGCCGGAACCAGTACAGCACTTGGCGAGCGTGAAGCAATTAAACAAGCGCTAACACGTGCCTCCATCCTTTCTAATGAAAAATTTCGCGGTGTACGTTTCCAATTGGAAACTGGCAAGCTGCGTATTACCGCAAATAATGCTGATCAAGAGCAGGCTGATGAGGCGGTTCCGCTCTCTTACGAGGGGGATAGCATGGAAATTGGCTTCAATGTGGCTTATCTTTTGGACATTGTTTCGGCGATTGCCTCAAAAAGCATATGTTGTTCCTTTTCAGGCCCTAATGCCGGTGTGTTGATTGAGCCGGAAGACGGTGACGATAGTCTTTACGTGGTCATGCCGATGCGTCTATAGAAGATGCCGATTACGTCCTTAAAAGTTGCTGATTTTCGTAATTTGGCTGCTGTTGAACTTGCGCCATATGCACATGGTTTGAATCTTATCTGTGGAAAAAATGGCAGCGGGAAGACCAGTCTTCTCGAAGCCATTCACTATCTCGGGTTAGGACGCTCATTTAGAAGTCATCTTTCTACGCCGTTGATCCGGCAGTCTGCCGATAAATTTTCCCTTTATGCTCAGGTAGTTAGCGAAACTGAACACCTTATTCCCGTGGGTGCGGAGCGCGACCAGCAAGGGTCAAGCAAATTACGCGTTGCTGGAAAGGACATTGCCAGCATTACTGAGCTAGCCGCCCTTCTACCGATTCTCACCATTAATTCACAATCGCATCAATTGCTTGAATCAGGCCCCGCCTTTCGTCGTCGTTACCTTGATTGGGGTTTGTTTTATCAAACAGAGGGATTTTTAACGTGCTGGCGCCACTACGAACGCGCATTGAAGCAGCGTAATGTATTGTTACGCGAAAGACGCCTCAACAATGAAATTCACGTATGGACAAACGAACTCATTAAACACGGCGTTTTACTAGATAACATGCGTCGTGAATATGTGGCGCAGTTATTGCCGCTGATTCTAACGATTGCGGCACGATTAATGGACTTATCCGAGATTGAAATGGAATACCAATCGGGATGGGATAATCGCGATGAGTTAGCCGTCGTTTTCAAGCGTCACGAGGCAGATGAAACGCGTCTTGGACACACGTTATTTGGCCCGCATCGTGCTGATTTAGATATCAAAATTCAGGGTGTTTCTGCGAAGCATTTTTTGTCACGAGGACAGCAAAAACTACTGATTTGTGCTATGATACTAGCCCAAGGGATGTTGCTGTCAACGCATAAAGAACAGGGGCTTATTTACCTGGTGGATGACTTACCCTCGGAGCTTGATCCTGTGAGCAGACAAAAGCTGATTTTGCTTCTGAAAGAACAAAAAACACAGGTTTTTATTACCGCTATCGAGAGTAATTTGATTTACGATCCGGTAAACGATAAGGGCGCGCCGATCAAAGTGTTTCACGTGGAACATGGTGCATACCAAACCCTCACCTGATAGCCGTGAATGACAGCGGGAACCGCTGATGTAAGATATAATTTCTGGGAGCAACGAAAGTGACAGCAAATACCGTCGAAAATTATGATTCATCCAAGATTAAGGTCTTAAAAGGCCTGGATGCCGTACGTAAACGTCCTGGTATGTATATCGGTGATACAGAAGATGGTACGGGTTTGCACCATATGGTGTTCGAATTAGTTGATAATTCAATTGATGAAGCGCTGGCTGGCTTCTGTGATACCATTTGGGTCACGATTCATAGTGATGAATCCGTTACAGTAAGGGACAATGGCCGCGGTATTCCGGTTGATATCCATCCCGAAGAAGGGCGCTCTGCTGCCGAAGTTATTATGACTGTTTTGCACTCTGGCGGTAAATTCGATAACGATTCCTACAAAATTTCGGGCGGTTTGCATGGTGTGGGTGTTTCCGTTGTTAATGCGCTCTCAGAAGAGCTGCATTTGGTGATCCGCATTAATGGTAAGGTATATGAACAGTTTTACCATATGGGCGATCCCAAAGCGCCTTTAGCTGCTGTTGGCGATACCACTGAAAAGGGAACGGAAGTCACCTTCAAACCAAGCGAAGAAATATTCAAAAATATTGAATTTAGCTATGACATCCTCGCTAAGCGATTGAGAGAATTAGCATTTTTAAATACGAGCATCAGAATATATTTAAAAGATGACAGAACAGATAGAAACGACCATTTTGAATATCATGGCGGGCTCAAGGGATTTGTTGAAGATTTAAACCAGAATAAAACCATTATTCATCCTAAAATCTTCTATTTTTCCGCTGAAAAAGACCATGTAATCGTGGAAGTAGCGTTGCAATGGAATGATACTTACCAGGAAAAAGTATTTTGCTATACGAATAATATCCCTCAACGTGATGGCGGTACGCATGTGGCAGGCTTTCGCGGTGCGATGACACGTGTGATGAATAGTTATATTGAGAAGGAAGGTTATTCCAAGAAGGAAAAAGTGGCTACTAGCGGCGAAGATTTACGCGAAGGGTTAACTGCCGTGTTATCCGTTAAAATGCCTAACCCAAAGTTTTCCTCCCAAACCAAAGATAAGCTGGTCTCCTCTGAGGTCAAAGCCGTTGTTGAATCCTTAGTTAATGAAAAATTACAAGATTTTTTGATGGAAAACCCGCAGGATGCAAAAAGTATTGTATCAAAAATTATCGATGCAGCACGCGCGCGTGAAGCAGCGCGTAAAGCTAGAGAATTAACCCGGCGTAAAACGGCGCTCGATGTCGCAGGACTTCCCGGGAAACTCGCTGACTGCCAGGAAGAAGAACCGGGCAAATCCGAATTATTTATCGTGGAAGGGGATTCAGCAGGTGGTTCCGCAAAACAAGCGAGAGATCGCAAGACCCAGGCTGTTTTACCATTAAAAGGTAAGATCCTTAATGTTGAGAAAGCACGTTTCGATAAAATGCTTTCATCCGCTGAAGTCGCAACACTGATTACGGCATTGGGTTGCGGTATTGGACGTGATGAATATAATCCGGAGAAAGTTCGTTACCATAGCATCGTTATCATGACAGACGCTGACGTTGACGGATCGCACATTCGAACCCTCTTGCTCACCTTTTTCTATCGCCAAATGCCTGAATTAATTGAAAAAGGATATATTTATATTGCGCAACCACCCTTATTTAAATTGAAGAAGAACAAGAAAGAAACGTATGTAAAAGATGAAAAAGCCCTAGATGAGTTTTTGATTGAGACCGCACTGGAAGGCGCCGCTTTTCACCCAGATAGTCGTGAAACCTTGACCGGTGATTCCCTGCAAGCATTGGTCAACGAGTATCATTCAATGAGAGATATTATTGGCCGTCTTTCCAAGCGCTATCCGGCAAACTTGTTAGAAATATTAATGTATATACCAGAAGTCGGTGAAGAACAATTCAGCCAACGTGACGTCATGGCAAAACTCTCGCAAGAAATTGAAGAAAAATTGAATAAAGGCATGTTGGCCTCGGCCAACTATATTATTCAATTAGTGCATGATGATGAGCGCCATTGGTGGCTACCAGAGCTCTCCATCACGAACCACGGTGTTACAACTAAGCTTATGATTAATAAAGATTTCTTTATGTCATCGGATTATCGCAAATTGGCAGCCTTTGGTGCAAGTCTGACAAAGCTTGTAAAATCAGGGGCTTACGTGACACGCGATGATAAGACCGTAGAGGTGAATTCATTTGAAGAGGTGATGGCCTGGTTGATGGCTGAAGCGAAAAAAGGCCAGATGATTCAACGTTATAAAGGATTAGGTGAGATGAACCCCGAGCAGCTTTGGGAAACCACGATGGATCCGGAAAGACGTATCTTGCTCCAGGTGAGGGTTGAGGATGCGGTAGCTGCTGATAAAATATTTACCACTTTGATGGGCGATGAAGTTGAACCACGCCGTCAATTTATTGAGACAAATGCGCTTGATGTTATTAACCTTGATGTTTAAGCAGCGTTGCCCGTTCATGCACGAGGGCGTTTTTTGCGAGAGTGGTTATGGAACCGTGTCATGCCAGCGTGCTTTTAGCTGGCATCCAGAATGAACCTGAGAAAAGCCTGGATGCCAGCTAAAAGCACGCTGGCATGACACAGTTTGATGAATGTTCTCTTTTTTGCTCGAAGGATCTCCCAGTGTTTATATTGAGATCCTTCGCTACACTCAGGATGACAACAAGGTGTGCGCACGCCAGCGTGATAGGGACATATTCTGAGGATATATGGTAAAATGATAGGATAGGGTCAATGGGGTCATTATGGCAGAGGTTACCTCACCAGCAGGGAGCGAAGAAAAGCAACAAGCGTTGCTTGACCTGTATGCTGCTGCAACGAGAACAAAAGTCATTAGCAGTTCCTCAGATATCGATTCCAAAGATAAAGCCATGGAGGAAATGCTTCCTTGGTGCAAGGACCAAGGAAATATTATTGTCCTCCGAAGCGCGGCCATTTTATCTTCCGACCCAACGTCCCGTACCGTTCAAAATTGTAAATCCCTTTTACTGAGCAAAGGTGTGCATCCCGGTAAAGTGTATGCAGCCACAGAAGCGCTGATTAGCATTTTGCTCGCGAGCGGCCAAGAAGAAGAGGAAGGGAAAAAGCAAAAGGGTGAAACGAAAGTTTCATTCAGCGATCAACAACGTCATTTGCGTGAACTCGTATTTGAAGCAGTTAGACAAAATGTCAGTGATATTCATATTCAAGTGAGAGAAACCTATACCAAAATTCGTATGCGCCAGCATGGTGAATTACGTATTTATGCAGAATGGTCTGAAAAATTAGGGCGAGAAATCGCATCCGTTGCATTCAATAAAGAAACAGATCACGCTACTTCACATTTTAATCCACTCGTGCCGCAAGATGCGTCTATGCCGTTAAAAATGCAGGGCAAAGATATTCGTTTACGTTTAGCGAGTGTGCCTGCCCATGGCGGATTTGATATGGTCATGCGTATTCTCGCAACAGGCGAAGAACGCAATGTTACCTTGGAAGTACTGGGTTATACAAAAGAGCAAATCAATATTATCAAAACAGCGATGAAGCTACCTTTCGGTGCGATTATTGTCGCAGGTCCCACGGGTTCTGGTAAAACAACGACACTCGCCAGTTGCATGGAGATGGTAGAAGAAACCGCAAAACTTTATTCGATTGAAGATCCCGTTGAAAAAGTAGTTGAAGCGGCAACTCAAGTTCCTGTCAACACCGAAAAAGAAGATCGTAGTTTTGCAAGCATGGGACGCGCCGCGTTACGTATGGATCCTGACGTTATTATCCTCGGTGAAATGCGTGATGAAGATACGGCGCATGTCATGGTGCGCGCTTCTATCACGGGTCATTTGGTCTTGACCACATTACATACGAATCGTGCAACCGCGATTGTGACACGATTGGTTGATATGGGTATCTCACCGGTTCTTTTAAGTGATAGTAGTGTGTTACGTTGTCTGATGTGTCAACGACTCATCGCAAAAGTATGTCCAGGTTGCTCTATTCCATTACGCAATTCACCAAAACATAAACCTTATATCGCTGACTGGGAAGCGGTGCTCGGTAAAGATGTATTAGATAATGCAAAAGCACGCGGTAATGGTTGTAATCAATGTCATCGTACCGGCGTGGGCGGACGTATGGTGGTTGCTGAAGTGATTTGGGTTGATGAAGAAGGCAGGCAATTTATCCAAAAATGCGATACGCTAGGATGGGAAAAATATCTTAAAGAAAATGGTTGGGCAGATTTTCGTGATCGTGCGATTGATTTAATTAAATCGGGTATATGCGATCCGTTTGATGCGGAAAAAGTGGTTGGTCCGATTAATCCGGCAACTCAATCTAGAGTTTACAAATACACACAAGAGTAAGGCGCGTTGATATGGATCTGTCAATTGAAGGTTTAAGAGGATTATCTGAAAAAGTTTTATTTGCATTAAAACGTTGGCAATTTGGCAATAAAAAGCAACTCGCTTTTCTCGAAGATTTATATCTCTTAATTAATGATGGTATTCCCGCAAATCGCGCGATTGAAATGATGAGTCAAGTGTCAAAAGGGATTGGTCGCGATGTTGCGCAATCACTCGCTGATAAAATTGCACAAGGTCAACCGCTCGCTGAAGGGATGAAAGTGTGGTTTTCCCTGAATGTGGTTGAAATTATACGCGTAGGGGAGGCAGGCGGTGCGTTGGGTCAAACGATGAAATCCGCTATTAATATGCTTTCGCAGCAAGGCGCTTCTTATGGTGCATTCATTGGTGCCGTTTCTTATCCTTTAGTTGTCATTCTGATCGGTTGTATCATGACAATCTATCTCAATAATTCGGTGTTCGAACAATTTCGTTTAATTAAACCGATAGCTGAATGGCCTGAATCAGGGCAACGTCTAGTGGCTATCGCGAGTTTTATTCAAAACTGGTGGTGGACGGTGGTTCTCGTCTTTATTGGTATTGTTCTTGGGTTACGTTGGTCAATGGCAAATTATGTTGGTGAGTTAAGGCCCGCGTTAGACAACTTGCCTCCTTTCTCATTTTATAGGCAATTAGTCGCAGCACGATTATTAGAAACACTCGGTTTGTTAGTTGCAAATGGCGTTGTCTTTAAATCGGCGATTAAAGTCATGCAATACCAGGCTAATCCTTACCTTGGTTCACATCTTTCGATGATGGAACATCTCTTGGCGATGGGTAAAACCAATATTGCCGATGTACTTGATACGGGACTGGTTACCGAACCTGATTTAATGCGTTTGCGCGTCATGGCGGAAGTAAAAGGTTTTGAACATGGATTGATTCGCATGGGGATTCGAGGAACGGAACAAGTGACCGCAACACTTAAAACCCTATCCAAAATCATTGGCGGTATTTTTCTGTCAATTGGTGGTATATTGATTATCATGATTATCCAAGGTGTTTATCTCACAGGGATGGCGATGGGCGCTGCCTAACAGCTGGGAAAATGCGCGTGATTTCAGTCAACTACCGTAATAGCAAAGGTTTATCATTACTCGAGATGATATTAGTCATTGGTATCATGGCGAGTATTTTATTGTTGAGCATTAGACAATATCAATCGTATCGTTTAGATAGCGATATGCGTCAACTTGAATATAATGTGGATGCGTTATTTCAAGCGATGGGGAAATATTATCGTGCCAATTGTTATGGGACGACGGTCCCAGGCGCAGATCCTGCCGGCACGCTGCAGCCCGGTGCATTACATCCAAACAATAATCCGAGCGATCCCTTTCCAATCAATATACAAACAGATTTACGTGATAACGGATTTTTAACAGAGAATTATCCGATCAGCCCGCTTTTAGATGAAACAGGGCCTGGTAATGGTTACGTCGTCCAATTTAATCGACACACGCAGCCAAGAACGCTGTGTATCGATCCGCCAATTTGCTCTTCAACGAGGACTATTGGCACCATTGTGTTTTGGACAGCGCAAGTTGCTGTATTGTTGCGTGACCCAACGCTTGCACAAGACTATTTACAAGTATTACGCGGTCATTGTTTATCTAGTTTTGCAGGCGGTACCGTAACACCTTGCCCGGGCGTCGGCGATTACATTGTATGGGAACGTATGCCGTCATTCGCCTCCCCCGCCTCAACCTCATCTTATTGGTCGATGAATCCCATTCTCGATCGCTTTAATCAATTGTATACTACCTATCCTATTACGTATTTGCTTGATACAGCGGGACAAACACCAAGCGGGCCGCAATATTATTTATGCGGTAGTTGATCATGGAGTGCGATGCACATGCGAAGACATAAGCTAAGTGGTTTTACCTTAATTGAAATGTTATTAGTGCTTGTCATCATCAGCACCATTATTGTGTTAGGCGTTGGCTATTTGCAGCAAAGGGTCGTTGCTGAAAAAATAGATAGAACAGGTTTGCATATGCAGCAAATCTTAAATGCGGGACTTGCTTATTATGTCACGAATGGCAGTTGGCCGCCGGATTTGGATACATTGCGCGGTACTTATCTGCCACCGCTGACAGTGAATTTTACCAATGGTTGGGGACAACCGTTTGCAGTGGTTAGTACAAACACAAATTTTTATGTTTACACAGCGGTCATTGCTGATACGCCAGCAACCGCAAGCGCGCAAGCGCAAATACTCGCGGGTAAGGTGCCGCTTTCTTATGTAACAGAAGATATTAGCAATACGCCGCCTGCTCAAGTCAATTGCACTGGAACGACTTGTTACACTGTTGCGAGCGTAAATCTTCCAGGTGAAAATTTAAATAATGCAAATGCCGTTCATTTTGCCGGATTATATCATCACGGCGGTTGCATCCCTCGACCAACCTGCCCAGTAGCAACGATGATACCACAGGTGATGGTGGTGCCAGTTTCAGTGAGTGGTTTGAACGATCCAAATACCACCAATACCTATCCCATCACGAGTTTTACAGGGTATGCAACAGGGCCTCTAGCCAATCCTCCCGCTTGTACTGGGGGTACTGCCGTTGCGTGTAATCCACAAAATGCGCAGGGCGAATTATATTGGCGTGCTTGTATACAAGTTATTACGGAGCGCGGAGAGATTACTTCTAGTAATACCTCAAGTTGGGGGGAGTACGTTACACTCATGGCGATAACGCGTTGTGCAGTTAGTAATGAACCTTCTG